>JAPLYJ010000036.1 GCA_026395655.1 Candidatus Parcubacteria bacterium | reverse complement strand
TTAAGTCAGATTATTAATAGTGCTGGATATACTAACGGCAGACCGGAATTAAATGGGATTCTTTTTGATTACAATGAAAGTGAATTAAAATTAGTATCAACAGATAGTTTTCGTTTGTCTGAAAAAACTTTGAAAGAGAATCAATTTAAAACAAATCAAAAAAGTAATTTAAGAGTAGTTATACCTTTAAAAACTGCTCAAGAAGTTTTAAGAATTAGCCAGGATTTAAAACCAGAAGGAAATCATATGGTTAAAATTATTATTGATCCTAATCAAATTTGTTTCCATTTCGGATTTTTGACTCTTATTTCTAGATTGATAGAAGATAATTTTCCTAAATATGAAAATATTGTTCCTAAGAAGTTTGATACTAACATTGCTTCTTCAAAAAAATCATTAATGGATGCAATAAGAATTGCAGGATTATTTGCTGGAAAAAGCAATGATATCAAATGGCAGCTATATCCTAATCAAAAAGAAATTATTATTGAGTCAGAAGATCCTTCTTTAGGAAAAGGGCAATCTAAGGTGGAGGTACAAATTACCGGAGCAGAAATGGAAATCAAATTTAATTATAGATATCTTTTAGATGGGTTAAATAATATTGGATTTAATCAGATATCTATAGGGTTAAATACTGATTCTAGCCCAGTTCTTTTTAGAGCGGCAGAAGATGAAAGCTACATATATATTCTAATGCCTTTAAAAATTCAATAATCATGGCTTTCTGGAAGATCTCTACTCTTTTAGGATCAAGAATAAAAAAATTAGGATTAAAAAGTTTTTTAGAAGAAGATGAAGTTCTCAATGCTGTTAATGTTTTTTTATACAATCAAGCTGGATTAACAGAAAAAGAAGCTAAAACCGTTAAATTTAAAAATGGGAATTTAACGGTTTTTTGTTATAAAGGAGTAATTAGTTCTGAAATAAAAATGAGAGAAACAGAAATTAGAAATTTTTTAAAAACAATTGTACCTTCTGCTAAAATTAATAGATTTTTTTATATTCTTAATTAGTAGGAAGATCTGTTTTTTTAAAAACAATAATTTGGCTTTGTCCAATATTCTGGCCCTCTTTTTGCGCTTCTATCTTAATTTCATTTTGATCTGCTAATTGGCTAAAGGTTATAGGCAAAAGATATTGGGAGTTTGTTATACTCATTTTCCCAATAAGGCTACCATTAAGAAACACAATAATATCTGGATTAATTCTTTCTAAATCACTGATAGCTACTTTGAGGATAAAATTATCTGAAATAGTGTCTCCGTTTAAAGGTTCCATAATATTGATATCTACCGGACTTGACGGGGGAACAAAGATAGGTTCTTCTTTAAGATAATTAGTGGGGATAGGTTGATTATATTCACTAGTAAAATTAGGTACATTGTTTTGTGCCCAGATTAAAACAGGCATTTCCCAATTTAAAAATTGAGAATCTTGGTTAGGATCTTTTAGCGGTGGGCCTAAGGGATCAGATTTATTAGTATAATATAAAATAGAATGGATTTGTTTGTAATATGTTTCTGTAATATTTTCTAAAGGGGTATTAACATTTGCTAACTCGCCCGTTAATCTATCTATTTTAAAATTTTTGATAATAATATAATTTCCATCCATCATAGGTTTGTTGCTTTCTACACTAGATGGGGGATTGAAATCTTCGGTACCAATAATTTTTAAAGCTGCTGACATAAATTCGTTCCAACAAGGAGCTGAAGCGCTAGCTCCGGCACCGCCTTTTTCAATAGGAGAATAGTCATTGTTGCCTACCCAGACGCCTGTGGTTAGCGTAGGGGTATATCCTAATATCCAAGCGTCTCTATAATCTTGGCTAGTACCCGTTTTAGCAGCTGCTTGGTATCCAACTAAATGTAAAGAATTATTTATATTAAACATAGGCGTCCTAGCTTCATTATCAGAAAGAATATTATTAATCATACGGGCATATTGAGGTTCTAAAACTTTTGTTTCTTTTGGTTTGTATTCTTCGAGCACTTTACCTTTTGCATCTTCTATTCTTAAAATAGAGACTTGTTCGTGTTTAACACCATCTCTAGCAAAAACACTATAGGCATTTACCATGTCAATAAGCTTAACCCCACCTCCACCTAAAACCAAAGACAAACCGTAATAATCTGGTTTTTCTTTTAAAGATGTTATCCCCATACTTTTTGCAGTATTGATAGTATCTGCTATACCAGCTAAATATAAAACTTTTACAGAAGGAATATTTAAAGATTGGGCTAAAGCAGATCTAAGTGTTACCGGCCCCCTAAATTTGCTGTCATAATTTTGAGGAGCATAAGGCTGATTAATATTATTGGAAAAATTTGTAGGCAAATCAAAAAGGACAGTATTATCTGTATACCCTTTTTGAAAAGCTGTAACATATGCAAATGGTTTGAAAGAAGACCCTGGCTGGCGAGTAGCTAAAGTAACATTAAAGTTACCTTCATTTTCAATATCAAAATAGTCTTTAGACCCAACCATGGCTAATATTTGACCTGTTTTAGGATCTTGGGACAAAAGAGCCATATTGCCTGCTTTTAAATTTTTAGCATTAGATTCACCGTATTTTGTGACAGTATCTTCTGCTATTTTTTGCAAACGCATATCTAAAGTAGTAATGACTTTTAACCCTAAGGAATCAATTTCTTCAGAACCGAATTTTTGTGCTAATTGTTCCTTGATATACATGACAAAATGAGGGGCTTGCAAGTCAGTGCCTGGTGGCATGAATTTTACTTTTTCTTTTTTAGCATTTGCTACTTCTTCCGGAGAAAGCCATTTTAAAGTTTCCAGTCGTGATAATACCCAAGCTTGGCGATCATCTAGCTCTTTACGATGAGAGCCATACGGAGAAAGATACGAAGGAGATTGTAAGAGGGCAGCTAAGTAAGCAGCTTCTGACACAGTTAAATCTTTGGCAGCCTTGTTAAAATAAAGGTGGCCAGCAGATTCTATGCCGTAAGCGTTTGAACCGTATGGCACTTGGTTGAGATATAATTCCAAAATTTGATCTTTGGTATATATTTTTTCTAAACGTAAAGACAAAAATAATTCTTTGATTTTACGAATGACGCTTTTTTCTTTAGTAAGAAAGGCATTTTTAGCTAATTGCTGTGTGATGGTAGACGCTCCCTGTAGAGTAGTAGAGTCTAAAAAATTATTACGGATAGCTCTTAATATGCCTTTAAAATCTACAGCAGCATGTTGATAGAATCTAGCATCTTCGGCAGCTAAAGTGGTATCTTTAACGCTTTTAGGGATTTGATCCCAAGTAATGACAGTCCTGTTTTCTTCTTTAAAAATTTCGTAAAGGAGTATTTTACCTGTGCGGTCATATATTTGGGTTGATTCTGACATTTGGCGTTGGGTAAGATTAGCGGGGTCAGGTAAAGTAGCTAGGAAAAATAAAGAAGTTCCTATCAATAGGATTAACAAAGCGAGGCAAATGCCTAAGACAATTTTAACTTTTGGAGATTTAATATTCATATATAAGGCTATTCTGATTATATGTTAAAAAAAAATATGCTACAAGTATAAAAGACGAACCACCCTTTGAAAGGGTGGTCTAGAAAAATT
>JAPLYJ010000011.1 GCA_026395655.1 Candidatus Parcubacteria bacterium | reverse complement strand
GGACAGCCGTCTGTCTGAAACATTAAGTTTTGTTCATTCCGGATTAAAAGATATTTGTGTTTCCCGTTTAGCTAGCCGTTCCAAAGGTTGGGGGATTAACGTACCTGATGATTTAGATCAAACTATTTGGGTTTGGTTTGATGCTTTGTCCAATTACATTAATGCCGTAGGGTATAGCGAAGATCAAGAAAAATTTAAAAAATGGTGGCAAGAGAGCGAAGTTATTCACGTGGTAGGCAAAGGTGTTTCTCGTTTTCATGCTGTATATTGGCCAGCCATGCTTTTATCAGCAGGATTAAAATTACCCGATAAACTTTTTGTACACGGATATATAACAATAGAAGGAGATAAAATGTCTAAATCTTTAGGGAAAACCGTTGATCCAGTTGAGATGGCTCAAAAATACGGCTCTGATGTATTAAGATATTATCTTTTGAGAGAAATCCCAGCATATGAAGATGGTGATTTTTCAGAAGCAAGATTAAGGGAACGCTATAACACTGACTTAGCTAATGGTTTAGGTAATTTGTTAGCTAGAGTGTTAGCATTAGCAGAATCACATGAATTTTCTTTAAAAGAAAATGATTTAGAAAAAGAAATACAACAAACGGAAGAAAAATACAACCAATGCATGTCTGTTTTTCGTTTTAATGAAGCTTTAAATGAAATTTGGCGTTTGATTTCTAAAGCAGATGAATATATTTCTTTAGAAAAACCTTGGGAAAAGAAAGATGAATCTGAAAAAATAATTAAAAATCTTAGTTCTTTAATTTGGGTTTTAGGCAAGGTAGCATATATGTTAAATCCTTTTATGCCTAAAACAAGTGATTTGGTTTTAAGATCTTTGCAATTGATAAATCAGCCTATTGAAAAATGGTCTGGCTTGAAATTGTCTTTAAAAAAAGAAGGTATTTTATTCCCTAGGATATAAAAGAAATGTTGTTTGATTCTCACACTCATTTAAATTTAGCTGCTTTTGACGAAGACAGAGATGCAGTAGTTAAACGCACTTTATCTTCTGACGTATATATGTTAAATGTAGGCACTTGTTATCAAACTTCGTGTCAGGCTTTAGATATGAAAAATAAGTATCCTAAAGGTCTTTGGGCTTCTGCAGGTATTCATCCTAATCACGCCTTTTCTTTTAAGAAAGATGCCAATGAAATATCAAATATTTTAGATACAATAGAGGCAGAAGACGTAGATGATAAATTTAAAATTTTAGCATCTGATAAAAATATTTCAGCTATTGGTGAATGTGGTTTAGATGATAGTTATTTAAAAGATTTTCCAGAAGATTTAAAAGAAATTTACAAGAAAAAAGAAAGAGAGGTTTTTAGAGATCAAATTCTTTTAGCAAAAGAATTGAACAAACCTTTAATTTTACATGTTAGAGATTTATATGAAGAAGCCTTAGATATGCTTCAAACATTTTGGCCTGAAGCTAGAGGAGTTTTTCATTTTTTTACAGGTACTAAAGAACAAGCTCAAATGATTTTATCAAAAGGCTTGTATATCGGTTTATCAGGCGTAATTACTTATAGCCAAGGATATGACGAGATGATAAAAAGTTTACCCTTAGATAAAATTTTGATAGAAACAGATGCTCCTTATGTTGCCCCAGTACCATATCGTGGTTTGCGTAACGAGCCTATTTATGTTGCTCAAGTAGCATTAAAGATAGCAGAATTAAAGAATTTGGATTTTGAACAAGTCTCTAAAGCAACTGTTAATAATGTTTATAAATTATTAAGTATATAATTTTTGACGTAATAATTCGTATATGGGAGAATTAAGATGGCTTAATGTAAATAATTAAAAATTAATTAATATCAATATGAAAAAGAATATAGGTTATATGAGTTTTATTTTTTTGTTAGCAATAACATTATTGTTACCGGGTTTTGTTTTTGCAGATATGGGAATGATTCGACCAGATCCTCAAGTAAAATTATATGAAACAGATCAAAATGCTATTGTTGCTTGGAATGGCCAAGAGGAAATGTTAATTTTATCCATTAATCTTAGATCTAATCAAGAAGGATCTAAAGTCTTAACTATTTTACCATTACCTTCTAATCCTTTAGAAATCAAAGAAGATAGTATAGACACTTTTAAAAAATTAACAGATTTGATTAATCAAAAATTACCCCTTATCGCAGCTGTATCTGCTACTGGTTCACAAGACGCAAAAAACAATGCATCATTAGTAGCTGAATTAACATTTCACGAACAAATAGGTGCCCATGATGTTAGTATAGTCAAAATTAATAATCTTGATGGTTTTAACCAATGGGAATTATTACCTCAGATTGGTATTAAACCAGAACAAATTGATGCAAGCTTTAAATCAGCTTTGCAGAATTATATGAAAAGAGGATTAATATATTTTTCTTTTGATACAATTGAAGTTGGCACCAAAGATATATCTTTAAATCCCATTCGTTATTATTTTAAATCAGATTATTTTTATTACCCAATCAAATTAACAGCTTTTTCAGCAACAGCAGAGAATGCAGAATCAATCAATGATGCTATACATCTTTTTACTATCAATACCAATCCTATCAAAGATTCTATAAATATTCTTAAATATAGGTACCCGCTTTGGTCACATAATGATAATATTTCTATTTCTTTACAAGAATTACAAAATGTTTCATCAAACATTGCTTCGTTATTTAGTTTTGAAACTAATGTTTACGTAACTGAGTTTAGGTATTCTGGCAGTTTAGCTAAGACCACCGACGATATTATCATATATCCTAAAGATATTTGGAAAAACAATTTAAAAGTGGGGGTTAGGTCAGAAGATACTTTGGCTCTTCAAAAAATCTTAATTAATGAAAATTTGTGGGACAGCTCAAGTAATGCTACTGGTTATTTTGGTTCTGCTACTAAACAAGCAGTAATCAAATTTCAAGAAGAATATAGGTCATATATTTTAGATCCTTTAAATTTAACAAAAGGCACTGGTTTTGTTGGCCCTTATACTAGAAATTTCTTAAAGAATTTCCAAATGCAATAATATCATTATCGTAATTTGACATCTTGATTTGTATTATGAGATAATTAAAATAACCTAACGTAAATAGGTTAAAATATTAAAAAAACAAAAATAATTTAAATAACATGAAGAAATACATTTCCTTGTTTTTGGTTCTAGTAGCAGTTTTAGGCCTAACCATAGGGTTAGCTAAAGCTATAGATGTTAAAACCTACCAAGGTTCGATCACCAGTATTAATTACAATGACTCTACTTTCATTTTGTCGTCTTCCCCGATAGTTAAGGTAGTAACAAATACCAATACAAATATATCTTTTAAATCAGGATCTACTACAGTTATCAAACCTTTTAGCAATCTTAAAACAGGTATGGTGGTGACAGTAATAGGCATACCTAGTATTAGTTTGTCTTCCAACCCGGCTACAATAGTTACAGCATCAGAGGTAAAAGCTACAGGAGCACTAACTGCAACAACTAAGCCATTGTCTAGCGTTTCTTCTGTTTTAGGGTTAACTACCGGAAGTACTACAATAACTCACAATGAATGCCGTAATGCTCGTTGTTACAAGGTATCTGGCGCTGGAGATAGCCAATGTAAGGTGGATAGCGATTGTCAGACTGCCAACACTGTTTTAGATACAAATAATTTGCTAGATACTCAAAGAGAAGCTTTAATTAAACAGTTGCAAGAACAACTTAAAGCGCTCATGGCGCAATTGCAAGAGTTGATAAATCAGCAGCAAAATGCTCAAACATATTTTCTTCGTGGCACTGGTCCAGCAGGTGGAATAATATTTTATGATAAAGGATATGAATCTGATGGTTGGAGGTATTTGGAGGTGGCACCGAGCGATCAAAGCACAGGAGCAACTTGGGGTTGTTATGGAACAGTTATACCTGGAGCTGATGGGGCGGTGATAGGAACAGGTCATCAAAATACTCATGATATGATCTCTGCGGGATGTACAAATGCTGCTCAATTAGCTCATGGTGTAACAATAGGTGGTTACAGCGATTGGTTTTTACCATCTAAAGATGAGTTAAATCAAATGTATGTTAATCTTAAAATTTATGGTGTTGGTAATTTTGTTAATAGTGGTTATTGGAGTTCGTCTGAGAATTCTATATATGCATGGAGTCAGAATTTCAATGGTAGTGGCCAGGGTTACGGCGATAAGTCTGCCATTGGCTATTTACGTGCCATTAGGGCTTTTTCGTCATTAGTTAACAGATCTCCTGTTATAGACAGTGTTAGCGGTCCCACTCAATTAAAAATTAATGAATCAGGTACTTGGACAATAAAAGCGCATGATCCTGAAAATGGATATTTAGGTTATAGCGTAAAATGGGGTGATGAGGTTTCTGGTGCCAGTTTACAAACAGTTGCTCCTGCAGCCAAACAAACTACCACATTTACACATACATATTCTAAAGCTGGTACCTATACAGTAGAATTTACTGTTACAGATGATAAAAACCAAACAGCTAAATCTACTATGACTGTTAAAATTGCGGAACCTTCTGCTGGGAAACCAGATTTAATCGTTTCTAGCTTATCTTTTGATCCAGGCACGCCTATAACTAATCAACAGGCTAAGTTAATTATTAAGATTAAAAATATAGGGGCAGTCTCTGTTACTGAAAAATTTTGGGTTACAGTTGCTCATAATAGAGACACGGATATTATATCTGATGTTGTTAGTGGGTATAAAGAGGAAAGAGACCTCTTACCTGGTCAAGAAATAGAAAAAATAATTAATTATACTTTTAGAAGTAGCGGTGATAATTATGGTTTTACCGTTGTGATACCAAATACAAACCAAACTAGAATCTATAACAACGAGACTTATTTACCTCTTAATGAATCTGATATCAGTAATAATAGTCGTTCGCTGTATTTTAGCGTGCTTTTAAGACCGGCATTTGTTGATTTAAAAATAAACGGCTCAAATAATCCAGCGGCAGTAAATTATAATTCAATTATTACTGCGTCTTGGAGCTCGTCCGATGTCACCGATTGCTATACTAATGGCCATTATGTCCCAATAGTAGGCGGGGGTATTTGGGGAGAAATTTTATCTATAGCAAATTCTGGTACCAAACAATTATATGCTCGTCATAATACGTTAAAAAATATTTCTCCTTTAGAAATAGGGATTCAATGTGTGTACGCCCAAAATCATGCTATTTCTTATACCGATATGGTTCGTGTTCCTGTTATTTACCCCACCATATCCATTATTTTACCAGCCAACAATGCTCAGTTAACTGCCGGAGCCAGCCAAAATATCACTTGGCAATATACAGGTGACAAAAATCTAGTTTCTAAATATATTTTATATTTCTGGAACAATGTAGACAGAAGATACGACCTAACCGCTAATATTACAGACAAAGATCAAACTTCATATACTTGGACTATACCTAACAAATCTGGTACTGGTCATTATT
>JAPLYJ010000066.1 GCA_026395655.1 Candidatus Parcubacteria bacterium | reverse complement strand
CAGTTAAAAAACAAATATTAGATCAAAAATCATCTAAACATAAAAATGTTATTTTAGAGATCTTAGATAATCCAGATATCAGAGATCAGTTTATTTTAAAACTTACCTATCACAGCAATAGCATAGAAGGTAGCACGCTTTCTGAACCAGATACAGCAGCCATTCTTTTTGACAATGCTGCTTTACCCAATAAAAGCTTAACCGAGCAATTGGAAGCAAAAAATCATCAAACAGCTTTAAATTATTTGTTTGATCATATTGCTAAGAAACAAAAAATTGATGAGGATTTAGTATTAAAGCTCCATGGTATTCTAATGAATGGTGTCAGACCAGATGCTGGCTCATATAGAAACCACAGTGTGCATATTACTGGCGTTAATTTACCAACTGCAAATTATATTAAAATTCCTAATCTAATGTCTAAGGTTATGGTAGAAGCTGGAAAAGCAAGCAAAGATATTATCGGTTTATCAGCTAGTGTCCATAGCCAGCTTGAACAGATTCATCCTTTTTCAGATGGTAATGGTCGTGTGGGTCGTTTGCTTATGAATGCCATGCTTCTTAAAAAGAATCTTACTCCTGCGATTATTTATCAGCAACAAAAACAACTTTACTATACATATTTATATAAGGCACAAACAAAAGATGATCACAGTCAGCTGGAGGATTTTCTTTGTGATGCCGTTATGGATGGTTTTAAGATATTAGAGCGTTTAGATGTAAAATAATTGTAAATTTTCTAATGAAAGTTTATTACATTACGGAAAACAAAAGAAAAATAGAAAGGGCTAAGAAGATATGTCAGAATACCAATATTGAGATTGAACAAATTCAAATAGACACGCCTGAAATACAAGGAGTTGATTCAAGTGAAATCGTCCAATACTCTGTTAAATTCGCAGGGGAAAAATTAGACAAACCAATAATTAAATTGGATGTTAGTTTCCATATCAACGCTTTAAATGGTTTTCCAGGACCATTTATTAAGTATATTAACCAATGGTTAGAACCAGAATACATTTTAAAAATGTTAGAAGGTGTTAAAGACAGATCTTGTTATTGGATAGATTCTTTGGCTTTTTATAACAAAGGTCAGATCAAAGTATTTACCGCTAAAGAAGAGGGGACAATTGCTGATGAAGTCAGGGGAGAAAACGGTTGGGGTATGGATAAGATCTTTATTCTTAAAGGTCAAATTAAAACCAAAGCAGAATTATCAGATGAAGAAAGAATTGAAATTTGTAATAAAGGTCATTGGGCACAATTTATACGGTTTATGGAAAACAATGGATATTAAAAAATTACATTATATTACCGAAAACCAATCAAAGTTTGTTAATGCACAAACTTTCTTTACTCCGCATGGAATTACATTAATTCAAACAAAATTAGATACATATGAAATACAGAATTCAGACTTTATTGTTATAGCACAATCAAAGGTGAAACAAGCGTGGGAACAATTGAAAGAACCTCTTTTTATCAATGACGCTTGCTGGATAATTCCCAGCCTCAATGGTTTTCCTGGTCCATATATGAAATATATTAACAAATGGTTCACACCACAGGATTTTATTAATTTGATGCGAGGTAAAACAGATAGAACTATTATTCTACGTGATACCATTGTATATATTGACGAACAAGGTAGTCAGACTTTTACCAATAATCATCATGGTATCATTTTAGAAAACATATACCCAGGTGAATACAAAAATCCTTCAGATGTAGTTGTATCACTATCAAAATCAGGAAAATCTCTCGCAGAAGAATTAGCAAACAAGAATTTCTTTCTAGAAGGTGAAGATATTGTTTGGAATAATTTCATTGATTGGCTATTAAAAAATAGAATATAAAATACGATATTAGTAAAGAAAACATGCAGAAGATAATAATAGATTCTCAAATATTTGATTTATACCCTCAATTTCAAAGAGGTATCATCATTGTAAAAAAAATTAAAAATAGCATAAATCAGAAAGAGGTATCACAATTATTAGATTCTCAAGTTAAGCTTTTTACTAATTTTGATTGGGAAAAATCTCATGAAATTAAGATTTGGGACGAAGCCTATCTTAAATTTAAAACTAATCCTAATAAGTATCCGCCTTCTATCAAGTCTTTGATCAAAAGAGCTTGTAAAAACAATCAAATCCCATATATTAATACTGTAGTAGCTCTTTTCAATTGCATTTCTTTGAAATATTTGTTACCTTGCGGAGGAGATGATTTAGATATGATCAAAGGTAATTTACGCTTAAGTTTAGCTAGCGGTCAAGAATTATTCGTTCCTTTAGGAGAAAACTCAGAAGAACATCCGGAAACAGGGGAAGTTATTTATTTTGATGATTTAAGCTTAAATGTCATGTGTAGAAGATGGAATTGGCGTAACGGTGATTTTACTAAAATTACAGAGCAAACTCAGAAAATAGTCATTAATTTAGATAATCTAGATCCTAACAAAAGCGAAAATCTGATATCAGCTAGAAACGAATTAAACGAATATTTGAAACAATATTGCGAAGCGGAAACTGAGTTAGATATGTTAAATATTAATAAAAAAGAAAAAACAATTATATGACACAATATTACAATGCACAAAGGTCTAGAAATTTGTATCAACCAAATGCTAAAGAATCATATCGTATTAGCAGATCTAAGATTGATTTGTTTTTAAGTTGTCCCCGTTGTTTTTATTTAGATAGATGCTTAGGCGTAGGTAGACCACCGGGATTTCCTTTTTCTTTGAATTCTGCGGTAGACAAGCTTCTAAAAAAAGAATTTGATATTCACAGAATAAAACACGAACCTCATCCTTTAATGAAAGCTTATAAGATAGATGCTGTTCCCTTTGATCACAAAGACATGGAAAAATGGAGAGATGCATTATCAGGAGGTATTACTTATTTGCACAAACCTACTAATTTTTTAGTTACAGGAGGTATAGATGATGTTTGGATTAATCCTAAAAATGAATTATTGATTGTAGATTATAAAAGCACATCTAAGGATGAAGAAGTCAATCTTGATGCCGAATGGCAGATATCTTACAAACGTCAAATGGAAGTATATCAATGGCTTTTCAGAAAAAATGATTTTATAGTATCTCCTACAGGATATTTTGTTTATTGTAACGGTCAAACAGACAAAGAAGCTTTTGACGCTAAATTAGAATTTGATATTAAAATCATACCATATCAAGGGGATGATAGCTGGGTAGAAAACACCTTAAAAGATATTCATACATGTTTAAATTCAGGTGTTATCCCTTTAGCTCATCCTGATTGTGATTATTGCCAATATGTTAAAACTGTTACTCAAACAGAGAAAAAACATGGATAAGAAGAAATACATGTTAGCGGCCATTAAAGCAGCTGAAAAAGGCATCTCAAATGCGTCTGGAGGCCCTTTTGGAGCCTGTTTAACCCAAAATGGTAAAGTTATATCAATAGGGTATAATACCGTCTTAAAAGACCAAAATCCTACTTCCCATGCTGAAATTAATGCTATTAAAGAAGCTTGTAAAAAGTTAAAAAAATGGGATCTTTCAGGTTGTGAAATATACAGTACTACAGAACCTTGTCCCATGTGTTTTTCAGCCATCTCTTGGGCTAGAATTAAAAAAATTACATATGGTACTTCTATTTCAGATGTAAAAAAATTAGGTTTTAATGAATTATTAATTAGCAATGATACCATGAATAAATTAGGCAAAGCAAAGATTAAAATAACAAAAGGATATATGTTAAAAGAATGCCAGTCTTTATTATCACAATGGAAAAAAACATCTAACAAAAAAACATATTAAAATGAAAGGAATTGAATCATATTCTAAAAAAGAAAATGGGAAATCAAATATTGAAATTGAGAAAGAATTAAAAATTCAACAAGGTTTAAAGAACTTAAACAAATATTTAAGTTCTTTAGCTAAAAAATCTAATGAGAAACGTCCTAATTTAGTAGAAGAAAAAGGAGATGATTGTGGTCGTGTTAATATTGCTAAAGTAGAACATAAATTAAAAGTTTTAGAAAAACAACTTGAATTTGGGAAAAAAGAAAAAAATAAATCGATAGATTACCCTTTGGAGTGTGAAAAAATAGTAACATATCTTTTGGCTAAATATTTAGGAGATGATTATATCGTAGTAAGAGCATCTCTTTACGATGATTATTTTAATGGGATAGATACCATGGTAATTGAAAAGGAAACTGGTAGAGTAATTTGCACTTTAAATGAAGTTTGTGGCAATGAAGAACAAAGCGGTCCCCAGGGTAAGAAAAATAAAGTTATAGAGATGAATTTAAGGGGTTATTATTCTAACCCTGATACTGGTGAAAAAACAGAACAAAAAGGCGAGGAGCATTTTGGTACTCGTTGTGTTTATGGCGTAAAATCAAAAAATTTTAAAACACCAGGAGAAACAGAAGAAATCGAACATTGTGAAATAGACGATATTTTGCTTTTGAGTGTTCCTTTAAATATGTCAGAAATAGATGAGGTATTGATAGGTTTAACTGATGATAAATCTGAATTAGGAGGTAGGGAAAGTGAAATTTATGATCAATGTATTAATAAGTTAATCTATCAAGCTGAAGAATTACAAGACAGGGTTATTACTGAAATCATGACAAAAGCAGAAGAAAAAACTAAAAAACCAGAAACCATTTCTTGGAAAGTTCAAATGCTTGAAAGAATAAAATCTGGAAATACAGAAGAAATCAAAGGCAAACGTTTAGAATGGATAGAAAAATGGGAAAAAACCGCAGGTAAAAAATGGGTAGCCATGTTTTTACAGGTTGGCGAATTGATTAAAGCTTTGAATCAAATGAAATTTAAAAAAGAAAATTAGATATGGATCAATTTATGCAAGAAGCTTTTTCGGAAGCTTTAAAAGGTTTATCAGAAGGAGGCATACCCATAGGTTCTGTTTTAGTGAAAGACAATCAAATAATAGGTAGGGGACACAATCTACGGGTACAAAAAGGTAACCCTATTTTACATGCAGAAATATCTTGTTTAGAAAATGCTGGACGCATAGGAAGCTACAAAGATACAATTTTGTATTCTACCTTGATGCCTTGTTATCTTTGTGCCGGAGCCATAGTACAATTTAATATTAAAAAAGTAATTGTAGGAGAATCAGAAACTTTTAAGGGAGCTAAAGATTTTATGATTTCAAAAGGCATAGAAGTGATAGATTTAAATCTTGATGAATGTAAAAATCTCATGAAAAAGTTCATTTTGGAGAAACCCGAACTTTGGAAAGAAGATATCGGAGATTTATAATATTTTTTAAAATGTCTAAAAGAATTTTAATTGTTTCAGTAAAAGCAGGTGCTGGACATGTGAAAGCAGCCGATGCTTTAGAAGAAGCTTTTAAGAACAATAAAAACTGCGTTGTTAAAAACGTAGAATTATTAGAATACGCGAAAACATTTGTAAAATATTTCTATGGGGAAATGTCTGTTGATGTAGCTAAAAATTCTCCACAAATATATGGATATTTTTACGAAAATTACGAACTTTTAAAGGAATTTATTAAGCCGAAATTTCTTATTGATAGTTTATATCTTAAGTCTTTTCTAGAAATGGTAGAAAATTTTAAACCAGATATAATAGTTTGTACTCATTTTATTCCAGCAGATATTTTAGTATATTACCGTAAACAAGCTAACAAAAACTATAAAATCGTTTTAATCATTACTGACTATGAACATCATCCTGCTTGGTTAATTAAAGACATGGATTTGTGTTGCGTAGCTCACGAAGAAATGAAAAAGAATTTAATCTATAAGGGTATACTAGAAAATCAGATATTAATCTCAGGCATTCCCATTGGTTTGCAATTTAATAAACCTTTAGACAGAGAAGCTTTAAAACGCAAATATGGTTTGAATAATGACAAACTTACTTTACTAATTTCTGCGGGTAGTTTTGGTATTTCACCAGTTTCTGAAATCATTAAGAAATTATCTGATATTAAAAAACCCTTTCAGATGATAGTGATCTGTGGTCATAATCAAAAACAATTTTTAAAATTAAATAAATTAAAACAAAAAGAATCAAGATTAAAAAAAGTTTTTGGTTTTGTAAATAATATGGAAGAGCTCATGGCTGTAAGTGATTTATTAATTACTAAGCCTGGTGGCATTACGGTTTCAGAGAGTTTAGCCATGGCTTTACCCATGTTATTGATTAAACCTATTCCTGGTCAAGAAGAAGCTAACGCTGATTATCTCTTAGAACATGGAGTAGCACAAAAAGCATATAATTTAGATGCTTTAATTTATAAAACAGAAAATCTTATTAAAAACAAAAAAGAATTATTAAAAATGTCTCTAAAAGCTAAAAAGATATCAAAACCCAATGCTAGTAATGATATTGTGACAGAGATTCTGAAAAAGTGGGGATAACCAAATTTTACTTGACAAATTATTTTTACATGCTACTATGTAGTTAGTTCATTCTATGTTACGTGGCGCCGCGTGAGCCACGTTTACATAAAACTGAGGAGAGGGGGAAAGAGAACATTTTCCTTATGTCAACTTGTTGACGGTCTGGTCCATGGAGACCTAGTAGGAGCAACTTTTGCTCTACGTCAACGATTCGATATATCGCAATTTCTTTTTCTATTTCCCTCTCCCCTGTCTAAAAGCCTTTGCATAGCAAGGGCTTTTTTCTTTCTCCTTAATATGATATATTGGTTTGGCAGCAGGGGAATCTTAAAACATGAAAATTAAAGATTTACCTAGATTAGATAGGCCTGTAGAAAAATTAATTAGATATGGTCCGGAAAAACTATCTGAAAAAGAATTGTTAGCTATATTAATTGGGTCAGGGAGCAAAGAATTAAATGCTTTATCTGTTGCTCAAAGACTTCTATCTAAGTTTTCTGATATAAATATATCTGAAGTTAACTATCATGATCTTTACCAAAGCGTACCTAATTTAGGTGCTATCAAAAGTTGTAGAATCATTGCTAGCTTTGAATTATCTAAAAGGATAATATTGAATAAGAAAATCCGTTTAATCATATCAGCTAAAGATGTGTTTGAGCGTTTGGAAGATATTAGATCATCTCGAAAAGAATATTTTGTAGTTTTTTGCTTAGATAGTCGTCATCAAGAAATTAAAAAAGAAATAATTTCTGTAGGTACGGTAGATGCTAACTTAATTCATCCCAGAGAAGTGTTTGAACCAGCCATCAGATATCTATCATCTCAAATTATTTTGTCTCACAATCATCCTTCTGGGGTACCAGATCCTTCTTCCGCTGATATCTCAATAACAGAAAAATTAAAAGAAGTAGGTAAAATGTTAGGTATCTTAATAATTGATCATATCATTGTTTGTAAAGATAAATATTATAGCTTTAAGGAACACAAAATTTTAAATTAAAACATGTTAATTAGATTAAACAAATACATATCTGAAGCAGGACTTTGTTCTAGAAGAGAGGCTGATAATCGTATATCAGATGGACAAATTTTTGTTAATAATCATAAGGCTGTTTTAGGTCAAAAAATTGACCCTGATATAGACAAGGTTTTTTTTGATAGAAAACTAGTTAAAAAAGAAAATATCTTGTCATATTACGCTTTTTACAAACCTAAAGGAGTAGTATCTACTACAGAAGACCCGGAAAAAAGATCTAAGATATTGGATTTCTTACCAAAAGGTCAAAGAATATATCCGGTAGGTCGTTTAGACAAAGAATCAGAAGGTTTAATGGTTTTAACTAATGACGGAGAATTAACATATTTGTTAACTCATCCTAAATACGAACATAAGAAAGAATATGAAGTTGTAGCAGCTAATCAAAAAAACAAAGTTTTTGATCAAGAAAAAATTAAAAACAATTTTGAAAAAGGCGTATTGATTGATGGTATTTTGATGAAAGCTGACAAGATATATAATTTTGAAATTAGAGAAGACAGAGTTGCTTTTAATATAATATTACACACTGGGTATCATAGACAGATTAGGAGAATGTGCGGAATGTTTGGTTTAACGGTCATGAATTTAAAAAGAATCAAATTAGGTAAATTATCTTTATCTGAATTAAAAATTGCTTCTGGTAAATATATCAATGTTAAAAAGTCAGATATTATTTAGAAATGTTTTCTTGGAAGAAAATTAAAAAACCTTTTTTTGTTTTAGCACCCATGGCTGATATTTCTACTTGGCCTTTTAGATCAATATGCAAAGAAATGGGTGCAGATGTGGTTTTTACTCCCATGGTATCATCAGATGCTATCTGTCATAATTTCAAAAAAACAAAAGAAATCATATTTTTTAAAAAAGCAGAACAACCTGTCATTGTTCAAGTTTTTGGTTATGATCCCAAAATTATGTCAGAAGCTGTTTCTATTATCGATAAAAAATTAAAACCAGCAGGTATAGACATTAATATGGGTTGTCCCGCTGTTAAGATCACAGGCAATGAAAGCGGGTCTGCTTTACTGCGTGACAAAAAAAGAGCTTTAGAAATTGTTAAAGCTGTAAGAAAAACATATTCAGGTCAACTATCAGTTAAATTACGTTTAGGTTGGTCTCAATTTGATACCTTAGATTTTATTAAAGATTTAGAAAAATTAAAGGTAGATGCTTTAACTATTCATGGTCGTACTGTAAAACAAGGTTTTACTGGTCAAGCAGATTGGTCAAAAATTAATCAAGTAGCTAAAGCTGTTAATATTCCTGTGATAGGCAACGGGGATATTGTGTCCTGGGAACAAGCATATGAAAAATTAAAAAATACTAATCTTTCCGGAATTATGATAGGGAGAGGTGCTTTAGGTAACCCTTGGATTTTCAAAGCTATTAAAAAGAAAAAAAATATCAAAGTTTCTAAAAAAGAATTAGCTAAAATAATTAAAGAACAAACTAAAAGATATATTTTATATACAGGAGAAAAAAGAGCTATGCTAGAAATGCGCAAACATTATGCTAAATATTTTAGGGGTTTTGAAGGAGCTCAAGAATTACGTCAGAAAGCAGTTTTGATTAATAGCCTTAAATCATTGGAAAAAATTCTTAAAATGATTTAAGCTTCTTAAATGGAAAATAATTATTATTCAATAAAAACTCATTTTTTGGTTAAAATAATTCTTAAAAAAGGAAACACTTTTTTGATATTGAAAAATAATAAAGAAGATATTAATAATTTGAATGTAGGTTGGGAATCCCCTGGAGGGCATCTTGAAGAAAACGAAAATATAGAGCAAGCTCTTTTTAGAGAACTAAAAGAAGAAACAAATTTAACAGATATCAAAATTTTATCTCCGATACATAGTTTTTTATTTGATACTGGGAAAGAAAATTCTCTTGGTGGAGTTATATATTTAGCTGAATATGTAGCAGGAGAAGTTTATTTAGACAATAAGGAGCATTGTATGTATAAATGGACAACCTTAAATGAGATTGAGCTACTTGAAGGCACCAAAGGATTGCTTCAAGAATTTGATGCGTATAAAAAATTTATATCTAATATTAAAACATTATTTGTTTAAACTATTTAAAAGTGCCATTATTAATTAGTATAGCTGAAATATTATAATATAAGTAAAATGGACGCAAATAATATAGAGATAGAATTAAATAATGATTTTAAAAAAGCCTTGCGTTTTATGGAGGATACGAATAAGAATATCTTTCTAACAGGCAGGGCGGGGACAGGTAAATCTACTTTACTTCAATATTTTAGAGATACAACAAAAAAAAATATTGTAGTGCTTGCACCTACCGGCGTTGCTGCTGTTAATGTTAAGGGGCAAACAATACATTCTTTTTTTGGTTTTGCTCCTGGGGTAACGGTTGATAATATAAGAAAATCACCAGCGCATAAAAAAAAGATTTACAAAAATATTGATACCTTGGTTATTGACGAGGTTTCAATGGTCAGGGCAGACCTATTAGATTGTGTAGATATGTTTTTAAGATTAAATGGTCCGCACAAGGATTTGCCTTTTGGTGGAATTCAGATGATTTTTGTAGGAGATTTATATCAATTACCACCTGTTGTTCCGTCTGACGAAGAAGAAATTTTTGAAACATATTACAAGGGTCCATATTTTTTTAATGCAAAAGTATTTGATAATCTATCTTTATTCAATGATTTATCTTTTTACTCGATAGAACTTAAAAAAATATACAGGCAAAAGGACAGAGAATTTATTGAAATTCTTGATGCCATACGCAAAGGAATAGCTGACGAGAAACATTTAAAAATAATAAACGAAAAAGTAGATCAATCATTTAGCGGATCTTTAAATGATTTTTACATCCATCTTACCTCTACCAATCATATGGCAGATACGATAAATGTAGAAAGGCTTTCTCAGATTGAAAAAGAACCTCATGAATTTAAAGGAACAATTCAAAGAGATTTTTCAAAAGGGTATTTACCAACAAATGAAAGTTTGATATTAAAAGAAGGTGCCCAAATCATGATGTTAAATAATGATGGTAAAAAAAGATGGATTAATGGGGACGTTGGTAAGATTACTAAAATTAGAAATGATAGTGTCTTTGTAGAATTATCAAATGGTCGCAAGGAAGTTGTGGTGCCTTACATATGGCAAAGGGTGCGTTATTTTTACAATATTTCAGAAAAACGTATTGATTCAGAAACCGTTGGTTCTTTTACCCAATATCCAATAAAGCTTGCATGGGCGGTAACAATACATAAAGGGCAGGGGAAAACATTTGATAAGGTTATTGTTGATTTTGGTAGAGGGACTTTTGCTTTTGGCCAATCATATGTTGCTTTAAGCCGTTGTACAAGCTT
>JAPLYJ010000010.1 GCA_026395655.1 Candidatus Parcubacteria bacterium | reverse complement strand
TTTGAGCAAGTTGTAATTTAATTTTCATTTTGTTAATATCTAGATTGTTAGGAGAGGTGGCTGAGTGGTCTAAAGCGACACGGTGCTAACGTGCTGTTTGGGTAAAACCAAACCGTGGGTTCAAATCCCACCCTCTCCGCTTGTAAGGCTGTCAGATTATTTATATTCGGCAGCCTTTTTTGTTATAATATATTGAAAGTAGTAAATAAGATAAGATATGGTATAATAAAAAAATGAATATGATTAATTTTAAAATACTGGCAAAAAATATCTTATGCGTAATTTCAGGCATAATAGTTATAGGCTATATTATTGGCTCTATAGCATTTTTTTTAATAGGATCAGATGGAACCTGGAATTATTATGCTATGTGGATTTACGGTTTTGGTTTAATTGCTTATTTTGTAGGTCTAATAATATTTTATTTATTAACAAAAATACCTAAAACTAAAACAATTGTTACCCTATTGATTTTCTTGGTTACTATTATCGCCAATACAATAGTGTGTGCCAATACGATAATTCGTGTTATTCCGGAATATGAAATCATTTATAAAATATTTTTTTCCATAGTTTCTTCTATTAGTCCTGTCATCTTAATGATTATAGCTTTAATCGCAGGAGCAAATTTGATATTTACAGTTTTTCGTTCAAATATAATAATAAATGCAAATCGTAAGAAATTAATAATTATAACAATAGCATCATTAATACTTATTTTAATATCAGGCTGTGTTTATTTTATTTATACCGAAATACAAGGAAAACATTTAGGAAATATCGTTGAAATAAAAGAACGTAAGTTAAACGCGATTAATGATATGGATGAATGTGATATAAAAAATAACGATCTTTTTGAAAGAAAAAAATGTTATTGGGATTTAATAAATAATATAAATATATCTAGAAAAGATATCTCTATGTGCGATAAATTTGAATATTTAGATGAAAAAAATACTTGTTATTATGCAATTGCAATATCTGTAAAAGATTTGTCTATTTGTAACAAGATACAAGGCTTTGATGATATAAAATCTTGTAATTATTATGTAACAGAAAAGATAAATGAAGATAAAACAAACGTTCGCAACTTATTCGGTCCGATTTTTTAATAGTTTTATATAATTGAAGTAATAATTCAATAAAAATTGATTTTAAAATGGATTAAAAACAATAATAACTTTAATTTTTAAACAATAGTGAGTAGCGGGATAGGGTAGATTAATTGATTTTAGCGGTACTTAGAGATAAACTAGGTATGAATAATGAAGTAGTGGTAATCTGCCAATAGGTTCTAACGTCGTCCACTACTCTCCGTTAAAATTGAAAATTGGAATTCAACATTAGTCGCGCTCAAAAAGGTAGCGAAAACCTTTGGCGTGAGCGTTGATGATTTAATAAATTAAAATTATGAAATTTGAAAAACAACCACAACCAACACAAGGAGAGATAAAAGACGTTGAAAAAGAAATGAGCAAGAGCGACCGGACCATACGTATTAATGAAGCACTAGAAGAATGCAGAATCGAGCAAGAAACATCTTGGGTAGAAAAAGAGCGATCAAAAACAGAACGACCAAAAAATCAAGAAGTTGAGCAACAGATAAAAAGTTCGCTTGATACCGTTTCAGATTCGGGAATAGTGAAAGTTTATGACAAATCTGGAAAATTTGTTTTTAGTGGGAGTCCTGACCAGTTAATGATTTTTTGGAAAAATAAAGATTATGGTGTAGTTGAAAATATAGGAGGAATTTCTGACGAAGATGGAAAAAGTATATTTCGTTTTGGCGCAGGCGACGATCACGGATTTACAGATAGAAAAAGAATGGAAGGATTATTCCAACAATTAGAAGGACAAGTTGCACGGAAGAAATCAATCGCACAAGATCAGCGCAGAATTGCCGAGATACGACAATCTTTGGGACAAGGAACATTGCCGCCTGAAACTCAAGAAAAATCTTTAGAACAAGTTATGGAACAACCAGAAAATAAAATAGAAAATCCTATAGAACAAGAAAGTTTGTTTGATGATGAAAAAGCGAAACAAATTTTGGAAGTTACAAAAAATTGGGTAAAGTTTGGTGGAAATTTTTATGACCATTTAACTGGCAAAAATTTAAATTTAGAAAGAGGCGTTGATTACAAAGTAAATCAAGATGGGACACCAGACATGGTAAGTTTCCGTGAAGCTAGGCAGAAAAAAATTGATGCTTGGTTACAAGACCCAAGCAATCAGGAATGGGTTGCGGCAGGACCGAAATTTGGGCAAGATCATAAACAAGAGTTAGGGTATGATCAAGAAATCGTAAAAGCAAAACAACCAGACGGAACTTTTGTAGATAAAGAAAGATATACTAAGCCATATTTTTACGAAAATGGTTGGCTCTATTATGAATCAAATTATTTTGATAAACAGACAGGCGAATTTAAACAACCAGAACGTGAATCAACAAAATATCGTGTATATTTTAATTGTGAGGGCGAAGATATACTGCCAACTTATCAAGGTGTTATAGAACAATTAAACCAAGATCCAGAATTACAAAAACTCGGTTTTCAGATTAAGACAGCAGATGTTTCAGAAGTAAGTCCAAGGGAAATCGGACAAATCATGAATCAAAAAGATCGTATTGTTTTGTATCTTGGAGAAAAAGGAATAGGAAGAGCCTTGCCGATTTTGCAAAAATACGCAGAACAAAATCGTCAAAAATTTAGTAGGGGAGGAGTTTTGTTCGCACAACCACTTATAGATAATCAAGGGCAAGAAATATCTGGCGTTAGGGTTACTTCAGAAACAAAAGGGATATCGCCAGAGTCAAATAAAGAATATGCTTCATTTAGTGATATGCAAAGCGAAGTAGTAGAATCGTGTTTTCGTTCTATCATAGTTGGATTGAAAAATCCTAAAACACTTGAGTCTATAGCTACAAAATATCCTGTTATGAAAGATGTTTTATCAAAGCTTCCAGTAGGTGCTTCAGTTGAGGATTATATAAAAGGAATTTTATCTGATCCAAACGGTGAAGAATTTTTAATAAAAAATTTGAAAGTAATATATCCACAATGGTCAAAAGCGTTTGGTATGTCAGAAAAGAATATTGCTTTTAAAGCAAATTAGTTCCGGCGAATTTTAAAAAAGAATCGATTCTGAAGCTCGTTCACATTTTTCCCTGGACCTCTTTTGCGGGCGGAAAATCAGGTGAATCCCTTCCTTCAGGTAGATTGTTTTGCCCTACCGAGTTCGTTTTAATAGTTTTAATCATTTAGATTTTGTTCGAAATAGTTTAGAACTTTTCCCAATAAGCACCATTAGCAAAATCATCCGTGTCAAATCATTTAGTACTGAATTCAACCTACAAGTGCAACACTTGGCAACCATGATACCGTAATTGTATTTTTTCATCGTGTTTTTTGATATAACAAAAACAATAATTAAATTATTAATAAAATGAACAAAAGAACAATATTGAAAATAATTACTGCGATAATAATCTTAGCAACTCTGGTTTTTGCTGTGGTATTTTTTACCAAGAATAGAATAGATTCAACTTGCGAAGAGAGAGATATTAATAGTACAAACTTTGATCATACTTCTTTCATTATAGATAATGGTCATTTAACTAAAATTAAGTGGAACAAAGATTCTTGTTTGGAGAGTTTTGCAGTAGCCAATCAAGATATATCTATATGTGACAAAATACAGCAAATATTAACAAAAAATCAGTGTTATTTAAATGTAGCTTTAGCCAAACAAGATCCATCTAACTGCGAAAAGATAGAGATTAATATAACTGAGAGGCATGGATTGACAATATTGAGGGATGGATGGACAATAGGAAAAGAAGCCTGTTATTCAAGTATTGCTGTAATTAAAGAAGATATATCTATCTGCGATAATATGCAGGAAAAGAGTGAAAAATATTTGTGCATTTCTAATGTAGCAATAACTAAACAAAATTTGTCTATCTGCGATATAATACAGGATCAAGTGATAAAAAATGATTGTTATTCAAATGTATCTATATTCAGACAAGCTTTGTCTATGTGTGGCCCTGCAGATTATTATTCATCTAGAGAACCATATGATTGTTTACTTAAGTTAGTTGTGGCATATGGAGACAAACTAGATCAATCTATCTGCGAGAAGATACAGGATCCGGATCCGCGTTATATAAGTCATTGTTATGAAGCAATTGCTTTAGCTAAGCGGGATACCTCAATCTGCGACAAAAGCTATTATAAAATTGACTGTTATCAGTCTTTTGTAGCAATCTTAGAGGATATTTATGTTTGTTATATGCTAAAGAACCAAAGAGAAAGAGATAAATGTTTTCACAACCCTTTTCATTTAAATTAATCGGATTAGTAAAAAATTTCCTAGACAATAACCCATTGTAGGCTATTAACAAAAAATTAAAATAATGGATTGTCTGGATAAAGAATAGACAAAAGAACAATTACGCCATTTATTGCCATTGTTTTAACGGTAATTATTTTATATAGATATACAACTAACGCTCCGCTCGTCGAACTAAAAGACGCAGAAAATTGCGACAATACATAAGACCAAACAACAAAAGATAGTTGCTACGTGTCAAATCATTTAACCATGACACCGTAATTGTATCTTCTCATCATATTTTTTGACATTGTAAAAGGAATTTGTTTTTTGTGTATATAGACCATTTGTGATCCTTTTTTATATGTTAGGAGCGAAAAGAGAGACATGATATAATAAAAAATATGATTGATTATAAAACATTAGTAAAAAATATCTTCTGCGTAATTTCAGGCATAATAGTTATAAGCTATATTGTTTTTTTAAGCATAGCATCTCACGGATTAGCCATTTTAATTATACCCATATGGGATTATTATAATATACACGCTAGTTATTTTGTTTTAATTACTTATCTTATAACTTTGATATTATTTTATTTATTAGCCAGGATATCCAGAAATAAAGGAATAATTCCTTTATTAATTTTATTAGTTACTACTATCTCTAATATGATATTTAGTGTTTATCATCCTGGCACTTATTGGGAACAACCTATGGCGTCTATAATATTTTCTTTCATGTCAATTATAGCTTTAATCGCAGGAGCAAATTTGATATTTAGAATTTTTAACTCAAATATTATAATAGATGTAAATCGAAAGAAATTAATAATTATAATGATGATATCGTTAGTAGCTATTTTAATATCGGACAGTGTTTATTTATATATTAATGCTTATAGATATAGGGAAATTCCCGTTACTGCAGCTAACGATATAAAGGGTTGTAATGAAAAACATTATCAGATAAATAGAGATGTCTGTTACAGAGATTTGGCTTCTGTTAAACAAGATTTATCTATCTGTGAAAGGATACAAGATCAAACGGAAAAAAATTTTTGTTATCATAATGTCGCTAACGTCAAATCAGATCTATCAATTTGCGATAAAATACAGAATCAAGGCCAAAAAGATTGGTGCTATTCTAGAGTTGCTCCTGCAGACCAAAGCAGAAAAGATAATGATTATCTGAATGGTGCTTTAGCTAAAAATGATTTTTTTATTTGTGACAAAATACAGGATCAAAATATGAAAAATAATTGTTATTCGACGATTGCTTCTGTCAAAAAAGATTTGTCTATTTGCGATAAGATACAAATTCAAGAAACAAAAGATAATTGTTATTTGAATATCGCTTCTGTCAAAAAAGATTTGTCTATTTGCGATAAAATACAAGAACAGAGCATAAAAGATGACTGTTATGGGAGGCTTGCTTCGTCTATAAAAGATTTGTCTATTTGTAATAAGATACAGGAACAATGGAAAAAAGAAAATTGTTATACAAATGTCGCTTCTGATAAACAAGATTTTTCTATTTGTGACAAGATGCAAGAACAACATGAAAAAGATTCTTGTTATACATTTGTTACTTCTGCTATACTAAATTTGCCTATAGATGTGTCTAGCTGCGATAAGATAAAAGATCAGAGTGATGCAAAAGATAATTGCTATATAAAGGTTGCTTCTGCTAAACAAGATTTGTCTATCTGTGACAAGATACAGAGACAAGTTACAATAAACGTTTGTTATACATTTGTTGCTTCTGCTAAACAAGATTTTTCTATTTGCGATAAAATACAGAATCAAATTGCGAGAGATTCTTGTTATTCAAGGGTCGCATATATTAAACAAGATTTATCTATTTGCGATAAGATACAAGATCAAATAGAGAAAGATACTTGTTATTCGTATGTCGCTTTAGTTAAACAAGATTCGTTTATTTGTGATAAGCTGCAAGGTCAAGTTGCGAAAGATTTTTGTTATACAGAGGTTGCATTGGCTAAACAAGATTTGTTTATTTGCAATAAGATACAGAATCAAGATGCAAAAAATAGTTGTTATTCAAGGGTCGCATATATTAAACAAGATTTATCTATTTGCGATAAGATACAAGATCTAATAGAGAAAGATACTTGTTATTCGTATGTCGCTTTAGCTAAAAAAGATTTGTCTATCTGTAATAAAATACAGGGTCAAGAGATAAGAAGTCAATGCTTAGGTCTTAGATAGAGGGCACGGATGAATAGAGAATATCACTTTTAAAAAAAATTATGTTGGAAGTTTTTAAAACAATAGTAAGCAAATAGACCAAATTAATTGATTTTTAGGGGTATTTAAAAAATAAGTTAGATAATGGTAGTTTGCCAATAATTTTTAACATCATCACCCCTCTCTATCCGTAAACAATTTAAAATTATTTTTCTGTTCAAATAAAACATATAATTATAGTATGAAAGTAAAATTATTAATTATTATTTTGATTCTATTAGGATTATCATTAGCGGTCTTTTTCTATTTTAATAATGTAAAAAGTGTGCATGATTTTGATTCTTGTGAAAAAGCTGGCTATTCTATTAGGCTTTTAAATTGTATAGGGTGTCCAAAATTTTGCGATACACCTTGGGGAAACTCATATTCAAAAAAACAATAATAAAAATTATTTAAAATTATGAACAAAGGTATTAATAAAATTGCAGGAGTTATTATCGTTGCTGCTATTTCAATGGGTGGCATTGGTGGATATGTATATTTTAAAAATAAATCAGTTTGTGATGGAATACAGTATAGAGAACTCTCAAAAGACGATTGCTATTATTGGAATGCGCGTAATAAACAAAATTTGTCTATCTGTGAAAAAATAAATGAGCAAGAGAAAAAAAGATCGTTGTTATTCGCATATCGCTTTTACTAAAAAAGATTCGTTTATCTGCGATAAAATTCAAGATCAAATAATAAAAAATACTTGTTATTTAGGGATTACTATTTATAAAATTAATGCTAAACGACACATATAAAGCCGAACAAGATAAACTATAGTATAGATGAATAAAAGATAAATATTATAAGTTTTAATATATAGTTTTAAATAAACAAAAATTGAATTGAAGATAAGGTAAGAATAATGGTGGCTTATGAGTAAGTAGAGTGGGTTAAATCCAGTTTATTATAATTTGATATTTTAATTTGCATATGAGATAATTAAGATAACCTAACGTAAATAGGTAAAAATATTAAAAAAACAAAAATAATTTAAATAACATGAAAAAATATATTTCCTTGTTTTTGGTTTCAGTAGCAATTTTAGGTCTAACAATAGGGTTAGCTAAAGCTGTTAACGCTGAAACCTACCAAGGTTCCATTACTAGTATCAATTACAATGATGCTACATTTATTTTGTCATCTTCCCCGATAGTTAAGGTAGTAACAAATACCAATACAAAAATATCTTTTAAATCAGGAACTACTACTGTTATCAAACCTTTTAGCAACCTTAAAACAGGTATGGTTGTAACAGTGATTGGAACACCTAGTATTAGTTTGTCTTCTAATCCGTCTACAATAGTTACAGCATCAGAGGTGAAAGTTGCGGGAACAACAACTAAGCCATTACCTAGTATTCCTCCTGTACCAAAACCATCTGCTGGAATTACAGTAACACATAATGAATGTCGTAACAGTCGTTGTTACAAGATGCCTGGCGCTGGGGATAGTCAATGTAAGGTGAATGGCGATTGTCAGAATTCTAATAGTGCTTTGGTTAATTTATTACAAGAACAAGTCAACGCTCTCGTGGTGCAATTACAAAATTTATTAAATCAGCAACAACAAGATTCTATTCCACCTCCTTCGCCATCCGCTAATGGGCAATATCACCTTCGCGATACCGGTCCTGCAGGTGGAATAATATTTTATGACAAAGGATATGAATCTGATGGTTGGCGGTATATGGAGGTTTTTCAATATGGTAAAGTTTACGGTTTTTGGGGTATGGCACCTTGCTATGGAACAGATATACCTGGGGCTGATGGAACAGCAACAGGAACAGGTCATCAAAATACTCATGATATGATCGCGGCAGGATGTGGAAATGTAGCTCAAAAAGTTCATGGTGTACTAATAAATGGTTACAGTGATTGGTTTCTGCCTTCAAAAGATGAGTTAAATAAGATATATGTGAATACTCAGAGCGGTACTGACGAAAATGGCGTTGTTTATACTCCTAATCATTTTGATTATGACCATATGTGGGGCAATACGGCTATTCATTGGAGTTCGTCCGAGTATGGCTCTAACTACGCATGGTCACAGAATATGGCTTCAGGGTATCAATTGACTGGTCAATTAACTGGGTGGGGAAAGGACTATGGTTGGCAAATGCGTGCTGTCAGGGCTTTTGGTTCTTCTGCTGGCACTCATCTAGCATGTGACAGCAATTATCAATGTGTTACTGTAAGCGGCGCAGGCTCTGATCTATGTTCTAAAACTACTGATTGCGCTTCTACATCAGCACCTACGTGTAGTGGTTTTACTGCCTCTAATGTTTATT
>JAPLYJ010000022.1 GCA_026395655.1 Candidatus Parcubacteria bacterium | reverse complement strand
GGGCTATATCCCTTGCCGACCTTTTCTGCCACAAACCATATTGGATGACCTCACGTTCTTCAACTGAAAAGTGTTTATATTTCATATTACTTTGATATTACTTTATTTATCAAAGTGTTGCACTTACTTATTGAACTAAGTTAATGGTTCAATAGCTTGGAATCACCCTGAGTATTTTGTAAAGTATGAAAATGGCATATACAACTAATATAAACGTAGGGAAAATCCGTATACAGGCAATACGGATGTTAAGAGATGGTAAAAGCACTAGACAAGTATCAAGGTATCTAGGGTATGCTCAAAGTACGATAGTTAAGTGGAACAAAAGAAAAGATGAAGCTTGGCACTTGCAAGAACTGCCCACAAGAAGCTCGAGGCCTCATTGTTCACCTAAAAGGGTATCAAGAGAAATTGAAGCTAGAATAATCGGCGTCAGAGAGGAAATTAAGAGATGTTCGGAGGTAGTATATGAACATTTGAAACAAGAAAATATTAATGTTTCTCTTTCAACAGTCAAAAGAGTATTGAGCAGGTATGGATGCTTGAAAAAAAGAAGCAAATGGAAAAAGAAAAGAATATATCCCATTCGTCCTGATATTGCCAAACAAGGAGACTTGGTTGAATTAGATACGATTCATTTTGTTAATGGAGATAGCACAAGATCATATGTATATACCGCTTTAGATGTATATTCGCGATACGGATATGCCATGGTTTTTAAAAAAGTTAATACTCACATGAGTCTAAAATTTTTGAGAAAAACGAAAGAATATTTCCCTTTTGAAATTAATTGTATCCAAACAGACAATGGACCGGAATTTGGGAAATTTTTCACGGACAGCTGCCACATTAAACACAGGCATAATCATCCTAGAAGCCCCAATGAGAATGGGCATCTAGAAAGATTCAATAGAACATTGCAAGAAGAAATACCCAAACATAACCTGGGCATATTTAATAAAGATGATATTTTAAAATATTTAGCGCATTACAATATGAAAAGAATGCATATGGGGATTAATTTTAAAACACCGGCCCAGATGATACATATCTAAAGGTGATCCCAAGGTGTTGACTTTAATACATGGAAGTTATCCACATCTAAGACAAATCTTTTATAGCTAAAAGATTGTTTTTTAAAATAATATAGCTCTATTTTTATTAATCATAACTAACACCGCAAAAAACATGTTTTTTGCGGTGTCTAAATATATAACAAAATTATATTGATATGAGTATTTTAAGATTGCCACAAGCCATGAACATTACAATAGATCCTGACTTTGATGTTTTCAGTATTAATTTGAAAATCACCAGCTGGCATATCCCCTGGTTTCAAATAAATTCTATAAACACCATCAATAGAAATAAGTTCAATCCATTTGATATAATGAGTTTCTTCCATGGGATGAGGTAATGTACCTACTTGAATTTGCCAACCATTTTCATTTCTATTTAAAACAGGTACATGTTTTTCCATACCTTCATCCTGATTTTTTTCTTTTAATAAATTCATATTCAAACCACAACAAACTAATTGACCTTTACCTGGTTCTAAAATTTCAATTATTTGTCCGCACACAGAACATTGATATATTTGATTTTTCTCTGACATGTTTTTAATATGTTTCGCATTTTAATTGATAAAAACCTTTTTCATGACCGCAAGACGGACATTGTAAAGGTGGTTCAAAACCAAAATGAGGATATCCGCATTCCCTACAAATCCAAATAACTTCTTGATCTTTTTTAAAGATAGAATTCTTTTCTAATTGAGATAATATCAAAGCATACCTTTGGGCATGATGTTTTTCAGCTTCACTGATAGCCTGTATTCTTGAAGCTATTTCCGAAAAGCCTTCCTGAATAGCTGTTTCTGCAAAAGATGGATACAAAGAGGTATATTCTTCTGTTTCTCCAGCAATAGCTGCTTTAAGATTTTCCATGGTAGTACTCAAAATACATGGTACCTCAGCTTCTACTTTAATATTTTCTAAAATACTTTCTTTTGTTTTTAATTCCAAAAGCATCTTATAAAACCAAGAAGCATGTTCCCTTTCATTGTCTGCTGTTAAAAGAAAAATCTCAGCTATCTGTTCAAAACCTTCTTTTTTGGATATCTTAGAAAAAAAAGTATATCTGTTCCTTGCTTGGCTTTCTCCTACAAAAGCTTTAGCTAAATTTACAATTGTTTGTTTCATGTTTTTTAATATTTTAATTTATAATCATTTTACTAAATGTTTTCTTTTTTATCAATTGTCTAGATTAAAAAAAGATGTTAGAATAAATATATGGAAATTAAAAGAAAAACAATCGGTTTAGCGTTAGGTAGTGGTGGTCCTAGAGGGTTAGCCCATATTGGTGTTATCCAAGCTCTTTTAAACGAAAAAATTAATATCGATTATATCGCTGGTACTAGCGCTGGGGCTTTAATCGGAGGTATGTATGGTGTAGAACGTAATTTATTAAAAATTGAAAATCTAGCACATAATTTTTCTTATAAAGATCTCTTAGAAGTTTTTTCTGATCCTCAGATTGGTTCGGGAATAATAGGAGGGAAAAAAGCAGTTTCATTTTTAGATGATATCATTGGTTCTGTAAATATTGAAAACATGGCTATACCTTTTAAAGCTGTAGCCACTGATCTTTTTACCGCAGAAGCTGTTATTATTGACAAAGGTAGTTTGTCTGAGGCTATCAGGGCTAGTGGTTCCATCCCTTTAATGTTTCAACCTGTAAAAATCAATGATAGATATTTAGTAGATGGTGGTTTGTCACAGCCTGTACCTGTTGAAACTGTTAAAAAAATGGGAGCTGATATTGTCATTGCTGTTAACTTAGATCATGTATATTTTAGTGCTTTAAAAAAAGGAGAAATCAAACCTTTAATGTCTTTTCTATCCGTAGCCAATACTTCTTTAAGTATTTTAAGATGTAACCTCTCTATTGAAAGCGCTAAAGACGCAGATATCATTGTCGTCCCAGATATTAAATACGCTTCAGATATCGGGTTTAATAGTTTTATAAACGGCAAAGATATTATCCAATCTGGCTTAAAGGCCATGGAAAAAATGATACCAGAATTAAAAAAACTTTTAAATTAATTATTCATATCTCAGAGCCTCCATGGGGCTCTTTTTTGATGCTGTATACGCTGGGAAAATGCCAAAAACAAAACCTACTAAAGTAGAAACCAATACTCCCCAGAATGCTCCCATTAAAGGAAAAGCAAAGGTAAAACCTAAATTAAAAAAACTATTTAATACCAAAGTCATTAACCAACTTAAAACAGATCCAAAAGTAATCCCTATTATCCCCCCAGCTAAAGTTAACATCACTGCTTCTGTTAAAAATTGACTTAGAATATTTTTGTTAGTAGCCCCTAATGCTTTTCTCAACCCAATCTCCCTGGTACGTTCTGTCACAGAAACCAACATGATATTCATGATACCAATACCTCCTACAATTAAAGAAATAGCAGCTACTGAAGTTAAAAGCACTGTTAACACAGTAGTGATAATACCTAAGGTTTTAACAATATCATCTTGAGTTTGGACATAAAAATCATCTTTAGAAATATCAGTAATATTGTGATTGTCTCTTAAAACAGTTTCGGTTTGTTTGATCACACTAGGAATAACTTCTTTTGAATTAGCAGCTACCACTACTCTTTGAAAATATTTGAAACCTAAGATATCTTGCTGAATGGTAGTGTACGGGCCTAAGATAACTTCATCAAAATCAACAAAAGAAGATTGACCTTTTTTGCTTAAAACTCCTAAAACTCTAAAATTTTTATTTTTAATTTTAATCTTTTGTCCAATAGCCTGATCTCCTCCAAAAAGTTTTTCAGCTACCTTTTGACCGATAACAATCACTTCTGCTTTTTGGCTAACATCAGAATCGGTAAATAACTCTCCGGAATAATCTGCTAAATTAAATAAATCATAAGCTTGAGCGTTGGTACCAAAAATCATAGCATCAAAAGATTCAGAACCATAATTAGCCCTAGCCATACCAAAAACTACAGGTATAACTTCTTTAGCATCAGGTACATTATTTTTGTTTTGCAAGTCTTCAATGTCTTTTATTTTTATAGAATCACTCATGATCATAGCGCCAAAACCAGCGGCACCTTCTGGTCTGCGACCAGGTAAGATATAGATATTAGCAGAACCTAAATTTTGAACTTGCCCGATAATTAAATTTTCCGCGCTTTGACCCAAAGCAGTAATTAAAATGATAGCGGTAATACCAATAACAATTCCTAAAATAGTTAAAGCAGAACGTGATTTTTGTACCGTCAATCCTGCTAAAGCTATTTTAATGTTATCTCTAAATGTCATGTTATTTGATAAAACCACTTTTATACACAATCCTACGATCAGAATTATTAATATCAGATTCTATACAACCATCTTTTAAATGTATGACTCTCTCAGCACATTGAGCTACTTGAGATTCATGCGTTACCAACAATATAGTTTTACCCTGAGTATGCATATCTTCAAAAAATTTTAAAATAGTCTCCCCTGCCTTAGAATCCAAACTACCAGTTGGTTCATCAGCAAAAATAATCTTAGGGTTATTAGTTAGTGCCCTAGCAATGGCTACCCTTTGTTTTTCACCACCAGATAATTTAGATGTGGGATAATTCATTCTGTCTTCTAAATCTACTAATTTAATCATTTCTTTTGCCATGGGTGCTCTTTGTATTGCTGGCATTTGACTGTAAACCAAAGGTAATTTAACATTTTCTAAAACAGACAAACGAGGTAAAAGATTAAAATTCTGAAATACAAAACCAATACTTTGATTTCTCATTAAAGCTAATTCTTCATCGCTATAACTACTAATTTCTTTGCCATCAAAAAAATATTCTCCAGAAGTATGTCTTTCTAAACAACCTAAGATTTGTAACAAAGTTGATTTACCAGAACCCGATGGTCCCATGATGGCTACATATTCGCCTGTTTTAATATTCAAACTTATCCCGTCAACAGCTTTAGTAGACAAACCATTGTCATCGTATATTTTTACCAAATTTTTAATTTGAATCAAATCCATATTTTTTATGGAGCTATTTTTTGACCTTCCAATAATCCAGAGATTACCTCTGTTCTACCGTCAGAACCTTTAAGTCCTGTAACAATTTCTTTTTCTTCAATCAAACCTTTAATCTCATCAGTGACTAATCTCACATATTTTTTACCATCTTTAGAAATGATATATCGCGAAGGTAAAAACAAAACATCTTCTTTTTGGTTAACATTGATGTCTATATTAGCAGTTAAACCACTTAAAATACGATCGTCTTCTTTCTCAAATTGAAAAGTAGTTTGGTAGACAGAAACACCTTCTAATGTAGTAGCAGACAAATCAATTTTTATCACCGAAGCACTAAATTCTACCTCAGAACCATAGGCGTCTAAAGTAATTTTTGCTTGATCTCCAATTTTTACTTTAGCAATATCAGATTCAGAAACATTAGCTTCTATCAAAAATTTACCTTTGCCAATTAAAGAAATTAAAGGCGTATTTAAACTAACAATTTCTCCTACTTGCGGTTCTACTTTAGTAATCTTTCCGTTAAAAGGTGCTATCAAATTAGTTTTAGACAATTGGGCGTCATAATACGATACGTTAGCTTCTGCTTGCTTAATTAAAGCTTGTTGAGCTTGTATCTGTTGATCAGATTGACCTAAATCTTGATTTTGTTCTTGTGATATTAAAAATTTTTGATTATTAATAGTTTGAGCTTGAACACGTAGACTATTTAAAGCAGTGTCTACGTTAGTTAGAGCAGTGACACCTAAGCTTTTATTGCTAATTAAAGCAGTAGTTTGCATCCCATCTAAATAACAATCAATAATAAAAGTTTCATTCAATTTGTTAAGAAATGATTGAACTTGAACAAGGTATTTGTCAGTTAGAGAAATTAAATTATCCAATTCTGATTCAGGAGCTTTATCTGCGTTTTTAATAGATATATCCCAATCTTTTAAAACTTGCTCTAAAAGTTTGCGTGAAACATTTACTTCATTAGCGGCAGAATCATTACAATATCTATAATTCAATTTGTAGACAGCATTAGATGCTGACAAATTATCATGATATTCAAATAAAGGCGATATTGTTTGACGCAAAGCTCTTTCAGCTACCCAATAGGATTGTTTGATTAATAATGATGCTTGTTGATAATATTCTGAAAGATTTTTTTCAGTTTTATTCTTCCCTATCTCTAAATCTATTTCAGTTTTATTCTTCCCTATCTCTAATTCTGACAATCTTGCTTTCTGAGCATCTAAAGCAGCTATAGCTTGGTCTCTTTGCGCCCATAAATCATTATTTTCTAATTGTAATAAAGCTTGGCCACTGTAAACTTCATCTCCAACTTGGACATAGAGACGTTTAACACGTCCACCTCTTTCTAACGCTAAATCAATACTTTGGGTAGGTTTTACTTTACCTGTTACGCTGATCTCCTGTTTTATCTGACCACGGCTAACTGACATTAAATTATTTAATTTTGCAGATGGTCTATTGATAAAATAAAAAATGATAGCACCTACTACTAAAATTAAAATTATTAACCAAAGGTATTTCTTAATAAAACTTTTTTGGATTTTAATCATATCTTAATATTTTGTACCCAAGAGAGGCTTTTTAAAAGCTCTTTTCAGGCTTTAATTATATAATTTCTAATTTTACAAGCTATGGCATTACTTCTAATTTTCTAACAAGCAAACCATCGTCTTGCAACCTACCTCCTACAGTCACATTACTACCGATATAGACGCTTTTCATAAACAAAGAGCATAAAGCTTTTTGAACACCTGTTATACAAACACTTTTTTTATCAAAAATCAATTCCATAGTCAAAGGTGATACGCCTGATGTTTCGTAGTTCAAATACCAAACTCCACTTTTCATCCCAGGATTATCTTTAGCTAAAAACCCAGATTGTAAAAAATCAATTTCTTCATTTAAGCCAGAGTATTTATTCTCGTTGTAACGGTAAAAAAAATAAACTCCACCTACAATAATCAAAAAGGCTACGATAATACCTAGAATAGGAGCCAAACCTGAATTTTTGTTTGTTTTAAATGTATTTTTCATCTGTTTTATTATATAATATTATCGTAGAAATTACCACATATCTTGATTTAAATTAAACATTGAATTAAAATATACAATAATGATTCCCGTAGAAAATATTAACAATCTTTTTACTACCATTAACAAAATCAATGTACCTTTGATTCTTTTTGGTATTATCATTTTTTTCTACCTTTGGTACGTTTTCTCCATCTTATATCATTTGATCCGCTTTGGTATTGGTACCCATCCTAAAATGATAGCTCTAATTTTTTTTGTAGGCTCCATCATTTTGGTAGCTATCTGTTTTATTACATACTTTAGTATCTCGTGGGCAGATTTAATTAACCAAATATCAAATCTCATTAACCAATTCTCATATGACCAAAACTAACTCAATTTTTAATAGCTCTTCAAATACTTTTGAAAAACAAATCCCTGGAGAAACGGTAATTTTTAGTACCCGTAAACATTGGTTTAACATCTTTGGACCCTGTTTTCTTTTTGCCCTGTTAGCCCTCATCCCATTTTTTTGCTATCACTTCATCAATTCTCTAAGTTTTTACAATATCATCTCCCCTCTTTTGAATTTCTTAGTTATATTATATTACCTAATCATCTGGAATATTTTTTTCTACAATCTCATGATTTATTTTTTAAACACCTTAATAATCACTGATATGCGTATTATTGAAAACGAACAAAAGGGACTTT
>JAPLYJ010000081.1 GCA_026395655.1 Candidatus Parcubacteria bacterium | reverse complement strand
TGTTATTAATTTTTAATTTAATCTCATTCTAAAGGAAAAAAAACAAAAGTCAAAGGTACACACCAAATTATTTAAAATTATATTATGCAAGTGTTATTAAATGATTTTATAGATCATTCTTTCTCCAGTACCATCTATGACTGTGCCTTTTCGAATGATAATATCGTACATCTGTTTAAGATATTAATTACCAACCTATCAAATTCAACAAGTATGCTCCTAACTTATTAAGTATGTTTAAACTGGTTGAAGGTTCTCTTTCTTGATACCAGGGGATGGGGAGGACGGTTACAGTAGCAATAGAAGTTTTATTAGCATTATCACAATCGCTATACCCCGCATTATAACAAACTATCTTATACTCATTTCTATAAGGATTGGTATAATTCTTATAAGTATCTGCCGGCATAAACCCATAACCGTTTACATCAGAAGTATCTGGAACATAATGATTATTATTTAGAATATTAAATAATGGATAAGCAGGATCTCCGAACGTTCCTTCCCAAGAATACCTACCACTTGTATCCTTACCGCAACCTTTATTATATTGTGCGCTATCATCGTTACATACCGCCTTGCAAATACAATAATCAGTAGGATCGTCTGGATTATAACCAGGTATCATTTTGGCTTTATCCAATTTCCAATTTATCTTTATATTTTTCCCTAAGAAAATTTTATCTGGTGTTGTTGTTAATGTCTCAACTACACCATCACAACTAGTAGGTTGCCCACAATTAATAGTGAGGTCACAATTATTAATGGGACCAGGAGAAGAAGGAAAGGTTAGGTCTAGCACGGAACCACTATAAACAACTGGTCCGCCGCATGCATCGCATAAATGATCAGTATCTACAATATCAGAAAAAGAATTACCTGGAGTTAAAATCGGATTAGGATTTTTAGTCCAAGAATTAGTATTATTATTTAAATAATCGTAATAAGGTGTTTTATTAACATTAAACAATCCTGTTCCATTCATAGTCCCTTCATTTTTTCCAGTAAACTTTATATTGTTCAGTGTTCCTCCTATTGGTAAATTTATATTAGGAAATCTTTGTGGAGCCACACCATTGTATCCAAATGCACAAGTCAAATTTGGCTGAAGAACCGTAATGGGTAAATCATTAACACCAGCCACAGTAGTACAATTAACAGTTCCTCCCGTCGCAGAACTCACTGTTGCCGTACAAATTTGAGTATCTGTAGGGCTGAGATCTTCCTTAATAAATTTACTTCCATTCCAATTAAAATTACCATTACCTAAATTACCATTACAAGAATAACTTGCTGTGACAACATTACTTGTTTCTATTTCCAATGTTCCACTATCGCCCCTATTAATTGGGTTAGGTATAAATTTAAAATTATTACAAGTAGGAGCTACGGGCGTTACATTGGTCACACATAAATCAGAAATAGCTGTTTTACCCCCAGCACAATCTATTCTTATTCTTGCTTTCTTTTCCCCTGTTGTAGTATAGGTAATTGTTGTAGAACTTGTAGTAATGCCACCTATTCCAGCTGGATTTGTTAGATCATCCTCCCAAGTATAAGTTGGAGGTGTACAATTTGTGTACGAACTATCCCAAATAAATTCAGTACCTTTAGGGGCTGATGGTGGGGCAATGCATGAAACTGTAGGATCAGAAGCTGACAAAACAGTTATATCCAAAGTCTCTGTTGTTATAGACTTGTGTGTTTTATCTTCTACTTCTGTCTCAATCCTAAATTTACCAATTCCTGAATTATTAGTGTTAAAATTAAATTGTAATTTTTCCGATTCAGTTGTAACTGTTTTATCCGTGCTATCTGCATTAACATATAATTTTTCCATTCCAAACGCTTTTAAAAATTCATTTATAATTTTTTCTTTCTGACTATTAAAGCTCACTGGAGAAACTGGATCACCAATAATATTCTCGCATGATATGGGTTGATATGTACCATCGGTTTGATACTCTTTACAACTCAAAGTATCAGTAAAAGGTTTATCCTCATCTTTAGTAGTTTTCTGACAAAGATTTATTTTTGGAATATCAGATTGAGTAACAGTTATAGAAGTAATCGTTGCGGGATCATCAACATTGCAATCAATATCTTCCCAACTGGTATGGGCTGTTAATTCTGACTTTTGTGGTTTTTTGCATTCTTCTTCTCCACAACTCAAAAATGTTACTGTCGCCCAATTAGACCATGTTGTAGCATTCGACTCTCCATTTTTACTAGAACCCACTATAATATACATCTTATCTCCTGGAGTTGATCCTACTCCTGGACTAGATTCAATAGAACCCATAAGTAATGGATAAGTACTCGAAGTAGTGTCCTCTATATGGAAAAGAGTGATATAATCCGACGAATACCAATTGTTTGGTGGAGGAGTAGGTATCTTAATGTATTTATCTAATGTCAATTTAGGCACACAACCTCCCCAACTATTACCTTTCTTTTGTATACATCCCCAATAATCATTAAAAGAACCACTTCCTGTAGATTCATTTCGATTAAAAATCATATTTTTAAAAGTTGAACCACTAGGACAATTACTTGGACAAACTGATATAGATTGAAGATTGTTCCCTTCAGCTGCAGTTTTACAACTTATAGAGCATAAAGAAGTTGAATCCTGACATACATTATAATTGTAATAAGTATTTCCTGACGGCAATGAATCATTCACGTTAATATTTCCATCTGTACTTAATGTTTCTAATTTTATTTTACCATCTCCACAATTTCCCCTATATAAGTCCGTAGGTAATACTAAATTATTATATTTCCCCTGAATATTAATTCCTGTAGAACTCAAAGTTGCACAACTTATATTACATGATGGAGATGGCGAAGCAATAATCTTACAATCAGCTATATAACTAAGTTTTTTAATATTAGAAAAATCTTGATTTTGTTGGTCTTGATAAAGCCAATAATAATAATCTGTACCTACGACTGCAGAAGAATCAGATATAGTAATTGTTCCTCCAGAATTAGGCTTATTAATGGTATCAATAATCACTATTGTGCCAGTTGGAGAATTAGAAGGATCTGATTCCAAATTATCAGATCTATAGATTTTAACAGGCTCTGTGGCGTTTTGAAAATTATAATCTATTGCCATTTGATTATTGTCTATCCTGCAATCTATTATACCACTAGAAATAGGAGGAGTTTCTGATGATTTACAGTCATTAGGATCACAATTGTCACAGCCTCCATCCATACAATCACAACATATTACGCACCTACAATTATAGCACATCATACCAAGTCCTCCAGGCTGCGCATCACATCATATAAAATGACACCATGCGGATACTGGTTAAATCATATAAAAAGACACCCAAATATGATAGATTGCCGATAACAATTAAAGGCAAATATCATATATGAACATACAATCAAAACAACAATATATGGACA
>JAPLYJ010000019.1 GCA_026395655.1 Candidatus Parcubacteria bacterium | reverse complement strand
ATTTCATCTAAAAGCTATTATGTAAGATGTTTGGAAACAAGTTTTGTCATTTCAAACATATCAACAACTGCTTTTCCACCAAATACCTTTTTTAAATTCTCGTCAGCAATGATATTTCGTTTTTTCTTTGGATCCTGAAGATTATTCTTTTTGATATATATCCAGAGGCTTTTAACAACTTCTGATCTAGGCATGGGACCTTTACCAACTACTGCTGCTAGCTCCGCACTAATGGTCATTGGTTTCATAAACGCAGAATTGCTTTTTTGTGCCATATTTTTTATTAATTTATTTAGATTAGACTAACATTAACGACCTTTTATTACAAGGGAATTATAATATAAATAACTGTAGATAGCAAATCCACATTTACATTATTAAAATTTTGAATATAATGTTGTACAGCATGGGGCAAAATATATAACATATGCCTATAAGCAAATCACAGGTAAATCAAGGTTCTATTGATTATTGTAAAACTCTTATAACTAGTACACGTCAAATTTATGATAGTATTGGGAGTATATATTGTCCAATTTTGAATGAAAAAGTAATTTTTAATGCACGAGGGTTTCATCATCTTCTTTATGGTCACGATGGGACACCTCGCAATGTCAGCGAAAAGATTTATAAATTGATACTTTTTCCTCTTGCAATTCCAACAATTAAAAATGCTACATTTATAAACGAAGAACGGGATATAGAAATGAGAATAAATAGAAAAAAGAATGCGCTCCTTAAAAAAGGAAAGACTTATGCACTTACGGCAACGGTTGGGAGAAAAAAACCTGTGACAGTAAGAGTAATTATTTTAAAAATTGGGGTTGGGAAGTTGATGTTCTGGAGCATAATGAAAAATTAAAACAAAAACGCCATCTAATTAGATGGTGGTTTTGTTGTACCCGTTCTTCGGCTTAGGACACGCCTTTGCCGAACAAGGCTTGCGCCCACGGATACGATAGTATTATATGCTCGTAGATGATAGAATGTCAATATTTGTTTTATGGAGCTTTGATAATCGAAAGGGGATATCGTATATTTTCTTTTAAATCATTGAGTTGTTTGTAAGTGGTTTTGTGTCTTAATTTGTTTTCTTTTGCTAATTTTTCAATTTCTTCTAAGGTGAACCAGTCTGATTCTATAATATCGTCCGCCAAAGGATTCTTTTTTATGTTATTTAATTTACCCCAAAAATTAAAACGGACGGTTAATCCGATCATATCGTCCCAATAAAAGTAGTAAATACTCATGAGGTCTGTGATATCACATTTGTAGCCAGTTTCTTCTAAAGCTTCTCTTTTGGTAGCACTGATAAGATCTTCATTAAATTCAACTTTACCAGAAGGAAAATTCCACAATCCTTTTACAGTTTCTTTTGCTTCTTTAACAAGTAAGTATTTGTTATCATTTTCAATTACTATTGAACAGATAATATTTACAATTTTTGATTTTTCTAGGATGGTACTCATTTTTATTAATTATTTATAATGTTATTTAATTATATCATATATATTTATTTTTTCATGGTTTTTTTGATTATTTTTGTTTGCGTAATCTTATTAAAGTGCTATAATTATTTTATAAAATTGATAACAAGATGAAAAAAATTATTATAATATTATTAGTGTTAGTTTTAATTGTTGTAGGAGTATTAGGATATCTAGGAATAATACCTGGGGTAGCTAAAATTTTTGGTTCTGACAAACCACGAGATTTAGGGATAAAATTTACAGCAGATAATTATAAGACAGCTGATACTAAGGCGCAAGTAAAAATAGAGACAATGGCATCAGCGATGACTGTAAAAGATGGTTTAGTGGTATCAGGGAAAAAAGATGTAATAAATTCTTTCTCGTCTGAAGAATTAACAGCTGTTCTTAATACTCATTCTTCTAATTGGAAATATTATTTAATTACTGATGCTCAGATAAAGATTGATACTGATGGTAGCGTAGCTTTTTCTGGTCTTTTGAATTTCGATCGTTTTGCTGGCTATTCTGAAGCTACTGGGATTAATTATACTGAGATAAAATCAGTAATGGATAAATTTAAGATAGCACCTGGTGTTTTAGCAGTATATGTTGATGGTACGCCTACTGTTAAAAGTGGTAAGGTTAATTTAGTGGTTAATAAAGCAGAATTTGGTAGAATGAGTATCCCAGGATCACTAATAACAAAAAATCAGGGAGTGATAAATGATTTTTTTTCACAACAGATTAATATGCTGCCTGGTTTTTATATAGAATCTTTAGATTTTGAAAATGGTAATATGAATTTTAAAGGTACCATGCCAGAGAAGATAATTACTGCAATAAATTAAAATTAGGTTTAGGGGTACTATAAATGTTGTTTATTAAACTAGATATATAGTCATGTTTTTTAGTGTTTAGGGGGATTATAGTTTTTTATTTTTGCTTGATATTCTGAAATATTAAGTAAATTATGTTATAATATATTAGAGATATTAGTTATATGAAAAAATCATATTTTATCATTATTGGTTTGCTTATGGGCTTAATTGGTCTGATATTGATTGATCAAGTTTTGCTTCAAAAAAACAATACTGTTTCTTTAAAATATTCTTGTGATTCTTCTACTTGGCAATGCTATACAGATTCTATTGGCAAATATTTTATATTAAGCGATTGTCAGGGTGACTGTAAATTTGCTATTACATATTATATTCGTGATGTTGGCCCCGCTGGTGGATTAATATTTTATGACAAAGGTTCGTATTCTGATGGTTGGCGATACTTAGAAGCTGCTCCCTTTGATCAGGGTAATGGAACTTGGGGTTGCGATGGAATAGCTATACCTGGAGCTGATGGGACAGCTATAGGTACAGGTCGTCAAAATACTCTTGATATGATCTTAGCGGGATGCACCAATGCTGCTCAGTTAGCTCATGATATAATAATAAATGGGTACAATGATTGGTTTTTACCATCAAAAGATGAGTTAAATCAAATGTACGTTAATCTTAAAGTTTATAATGTTGGTGATTTTACGTCTTTTCATTATTGGAGTTCTTCAGAGTTTTATGCTAATAATGTATGGAGACAGAGCTTTTACGTCGGTGGCCAGTACTATCATTACAAGGACTACAAACTTTATGTGCGCGCTATCCGGGCTTTTTAATAATTTATTTTTTATTATTAATGGAAATACCAAAACGAGAACAAATAACGCCAAAGGTTTTATCACCAAAATACTCAGAAATGTATGATATTTCTGGTCAGAAAGAGATAACAGGGCACAGTTTTGATAGATATGTAAGAGATAAAGAGCAAGACGAAGCTATCAAAGAACAGAATAAAAAATCTGCTACTGCATATATTCGAGAAATTTTTAATGCGAAAGGTGAAGAACAACTTTTTCTAATTAAATTAGGTTTAAGTAATCCAAATATTGAAGTGCAAAAAGCATCTGCAGAAATGATTGTATTTGCCCCAATTGAAGAAGTTGCTTCTCTAATTAAATTAGGTTTAAGTAATCCAGATATTGAAGTGCAAAAACTATCTGTGAGAGCAGTTACAATGACACCAAAGCAAGAAACAGCTTCTTTGATTATGCTAGGGTTAGATAATCCAGATATTGAAGTGCAAAAAGTATCTGCGGGAATGATTGAGTTTGCGCTAAAAGAAGAAAGAGCTTTTTTAAGAAATATTGTATTAGAAAAAGTTAGACAAGGTTTAGAAAATTCAGATATTGAAGTACAAAAAGTATCTGCGGGAATGATTTTTTATGTACCAGCAGAAGAAAGAGTTTTTTTGATTAAGCAATGTTTAGAAAATAAAAATATTAAAGTGCAGGAAGCATCTGGAGTGATGATTGGTTCTGTATCTGCAGAAGAAAGAATTTCTTTAAGAGAAATTGTAATAAAAAAAGTTAAAGAAGGTTTAAAGAACCCAGACATTGAGATCCAGAAAGCATCTGCAGAAATGGTTTGGTTTGTATTGGAAGAAGACAGGGTTCCTTTGATGATGTTAGGTTTAGAAAATACAAATATTGAAGTGCAAAAAGCATTTGCAGCTATAATTAGGTTTGCACCAGAAAACGAGAGAGCTTCTTTGAGAGAGATAGTTTTAGAAAAAATTAAACAAGGTTTAGAAAATCCAGATATCAAAATACAGAAAGCAGCTGCAGGTATGATTTGGTTTGTGGCAGAAGAAGAAAAAAAAGAATTATTTAATTTGATAATGGAAAAAGGGTTAGGTGAAGAATTAGTTGAATCGCCAATATATAAAAATAGCGGTGTTGATGACAAACCTTTTATAACCCAAAAATTTAAAAAAACAGGGTCAGAGACAACGCTTATTGGTAGATTTGAGTTAAAAGGTAAAACAATCTTACGGCACATAGAACCAAACGCTTTTTTAATCTGGCAAAGAATATATGATGATTACAATGTCTGGGAAAAAGCTGGCTTTGATTATGTTCCTATAGAACCAATTATATCTTATAAATTAAATGAAAAGGGATTAGTAGATGTGTATAGCGGTGTTTTAGATTTAAATCTCATGGATTGGGAAAGTAAAACCGATATATTTAAAGATGAATTAGAAGAACAGAAAAAAAAGATATTGGATGTTTTAACTCAATTGAAGATAGAGCACGGTCATACGCATAATAATAATTTTTGCCTTCGTTTTTTTAGAGATGCAAATGGTAAAGTTGATTTTAACCGTGCGCCTCGTTTGTATTTAATTGATTTTGATGCTGTAATTTCTTTATAATATATCTGTAAAATGTTTTTTAATAATCAAAAATAAAATATAGATTTGATCCATGATTAAACAAATGATTAATTTTATTGTTAGCAAAAAGAATAGACCGCTTGTTATTGCTACTTTCACTTTGTTTGTTACGGGGACTATTGTTTTCCATTTTTTAGAGGGATGGAGATGGTTTGATTCTTTTTATTTTTGCATAGTTACATTGGCAACCGTTGGATATGGAGATCTTGCGCCAAAAACTGATTTAGGGAAAATTTTTACTATTTTTTATATCATTTCTGGAATTGGAATCTTTTTAGCTTTTATACAGGGGTATTTTGATTTTTTAAAAGAAGGACGTAAAAATAAATGATTTATTAAGTTACCTGTGTATAACTATATTTAGTTAGATATTGGAAAAGTGTATAATAAGCACACATGAAGAAAAAAAACAAAAAAAAGTTGCTAATCGTTATTGCGATATTGGTAGTTGCATCTTTTATTATAGCGTATTTAAGCCAAGGCGATTCTATTATTGAAGCATATTTTAATAGGTCAAAGACGGCTGTTACAGAATATTTAGCCGATAAAAAAATTGTTGTATCAGACTATATTGATGAATCTAAGACAATTGCTACTGATTATTTTGATGGTCAAGAAGTAAATTCAATTGCTAAAATACAAGAAAAAGTCGGAGGATTAGAAAAAGTTGCTTGTATTGCAATACAAAACCAAGAAGTGAGAGATTGGTGTTATTGGGATCTTGCTAGATCTACAAACGATTCATCTATTTGTATTAAAATATTAAAAAAAGAAATTAAAGATTCTTGTTACTTTAGTGTTGCCATAGCTAAAAAAGATATTACTCTTTGTGACAAGATACAGACTACTGAATTCAACCTACAAGTGCAACACTTCGTGTGTATATATTGTTAACATTGATATTAAACTTGTTAAGTTCTTTTGTAAATACTTCTAACGGGGTAAGCCAGCCAAGTCTCTTCCTTGGACGATTGTTAAGGTTATCT
>JAPLYJ010000054.1 GCA_026395655.1 Candidatus Parcubacteria bacterium | reverse complement strand
GAAGAAATGAGTTTAGATATAAAAATTACTCCAGAGTTAGAAAGTGAAGGCATGCTAAGAGAGATAACTAGATTGATTCAAGAGTCTAGGCAAGAAGCTGGTTATACACCGAAAGATAGCATTGAGATATCTTTGTTGGTAGAAGGTAAATTATTAGAAATAATTAGTAATCAATTAGATTGGTTAAAAAGAGAAACTAATGCAGCCTCAGTTAAGGTTGGTTTTCTAGAAAAATTTGATTTAAAAAAAGAGTTAGAGACTGATTGGGGTAAAATTTTGTTAACAACAATAAAGATATAAGATATGAAAAAGACCGATCATTGACCGGTCTTTTTTTTGTTATTGATTTATTTTAGGCGGCACAGGTTTTCTATATCTACCGCCTGGTTTATAGTCACCATCTTCATTAATTCCCTCATGAGTCCAGGAGAGTTTTGCTCAACTTCTTGTATACTCACCTCTCTCTTAAGAACAGTAAATAGCGCGTAGAGATATTTTTCTCTGGGCATTACTAGCACGGGCTCTTGTGTTTGTGCCCATGCTAAAACTTTAGGGTTATTACTTTCCCACCAAGGATTGTAATATGCATCCCTGGCCTTGCAGACTTTGGCGGCTTTTACATTATCTTCCTTATTCCACCAAAGCACCTCAAAAGGTATCTCACCAAACATTTTGTCTCCTTTTCTTTATTTATAGATTTTTAAAAGATGTTCCAAGACCTCTTTGCTAATATTTTTATACATTTAATAACAAAAAAAGTCAAATATTAAAAAACAAACACTTTAGAAAGTGTTTGTTTAATAAATCTAAAATTATTTTTTATACCTCTGTAACAATAGGTAAAATCATAGGTCTTCTTTCTGTTTTCTTAAAAAGAAAAGCTCCTAAATCATCACGCAAATTATTCTTGATATAAGCTTCATTAAAAGTAAACGGTCTTTGCCCCCCAGTACTCCTTTTAATGATTTGCCTAATTTTTTCTTTAGCTTCTTTGATTAATTCTTTAGATTCTTTCATATACACAAAACCTCGAGAAATTATTTCTGGATCGTTTATTAAAGATCCTGTTTTGCTACTAATGATAGCTATCACAATAAAGATACCATCTTGAGAAAGAGTTTGACGATCTCTAAGTACTACTTCGCCCACATCTCCTACACCTAAACCATCTACCATGATGTAATTAGTAGGTACAAATTTTTCTGTAAGCGTAATTTTGTCTTTAGTTAATTCTACAATTTGACCATTAGATGGAATGGCGATATGATCGTCTGCTATACCTAATTCTTTAGCTAGATCTGCATTGCTACGCAACATGGAAAAATGACCATGGATAGGTATAAAAAATTTAGGCTGGGTTAAATTGATCATGAGTTTTAAGTCTTCCTGGCAAGCATGCCCAGAGGCATGGATATCTAACATTTTATAATGAAAAACCTTAGCACCTTGGCGAGCTAGGTTATCTTTCAAATTTTGTACAGTTAATTCATTACCAGGCACCACTGAAGAGGAAAAAATAACTGTATCACCATGTTGAACACGCAGATATTTATGTTCTTTGTTGGCTATGCGCATTAAAGTAGCCCTATCTTCTCCTTGAGCACCAGTACATAGGACAGTAACTTCTTTAGGGGAATAATGAGAAACATCTTCAATCTTAATGAGAGTGCCTTTTTTGACTTTGATATATCCTAATTGTTGAGCAATAGCCAAATTTGATTTCATGGTATATCCTTCTACAACTACTTTGCGATTGAATTTTTCTGAAAGCCAAATAGCTTGTTGCAAGCGTCCGATTAAAGATGAAAAAGTAGCTAAGATGATACGACCTTCTGCACTTTCAAAAACTTTTTCTAGATTATCCATGATAGTTTTTTCAGACATGGAATGTCCGGGGTTTTCTGCACCAGTGGAATCACATAGAAGTAAGGTAGTACCATTGGAAGCAATTTTAACAATTCGAGAAAGATCAGCGGGTTTGTCTGCTACAGGTTGAAAATCAAATTTAAAATCGCAG
>JAPLYJ010000008.1 GCA_026395655.1 Candidatus Parcubacteria bacterium | reverse complement strand
TGGAGTTTTTAAAAGCCAATAATCTACAAATTTTCTACCTTCTTCAGTTTTAAGATAATTCAAAACTACCATGATTAAGCCTGCTAAACAAATTAAAACAATCACACCATATTGAGATAAAAATGAACCAGTAGACATGAGGATTTGAGTCATTAGAGGTGGTTTAGCATCAAATTCCTTAAAAAGGCTCATCATTTGGGGAGCTAAAGAAATAGTGATAACCGAACCGATAACCGCAAAAGTGATAATAATAAAAAGAGGATAGGTAGCAACGCTCTTAGCTTTAGAAGTTAGAGCATATTCATGCTCAGCATAATCAGCTAAATAAATAAAAACTTCTTGTAAACGTCCGGTGATCTCACCAGATTTAATCATTTCAATGTAAAAAGTACCAAAAAGATGACTTTGTCTAGCCATGGCTTGAGAAAGAGGCAAACCAGCATCAATATCAGAAAGCAAATCAAAAATAGTTTCTTTTAATCTTGGATTAGTACTTTGAACAAGCAAAGCTTTTAAACTATCTGTTAGTGGTACCTGAGATTCTAAAAGAGTAGAAAATTGTCTCATGAAAAGAGAAATCTCTTTACCATTAACCCCTCTACGTTTTCCTAAGATCTGATCTAAAAAAGTTTTTTTCTGATATTGCTTAATATCTAAAACTACCAAGTTATATCCCTGCAGGGTTTTAATGGCAGAATCCAAAGTAGACCCATCTATAGAACCATCTTGAATTTGACCTTGTTGGTTTTTCGCCTTGTATATGAATTTCATACTAATCTATTATACACTAAATTAATGTAAAAAAATAATACTATCCTAAAAGCATACGTAATTCGCTTGGATTTAAAGAATACAATTCTGCGTTTTCCAAAGAAATTTCTCCGCGTCTCACTAAATCAGCTAAAGACCTATTTAAAGAAATCATACCTTCCTGTGTACTAGTTTCAATAACTAAATCAATCTGATAGCTTTTTTCTTCTCTGATCAAATTCCTAATAGCTGAATTGGTAATCATAACCTCACAAGCAGGAATACGACCCCCAGAAATTCTAGGAATCAATCTTTGAGAACATATACCCACTAAAACTGAAGCTAATTGAGATCTGATTTGACTCTGTTGACCAGATGGAAAACTATCAATAATACGATCTATAGTTTGAGAAGCATTATTAGTATGTAAAGTAGAAAAAACCAAATGGCCTGTTTCAGCAGCTGTTAAAGCAATGGCAACTGATTCTGCGTCACGCATTTCACCGATTAAAACAACATCAGGATCTTGTCTTAAAATAGTTCTTAATCCATTATGAAAACTCAAAGTATCAAGGCCCACTTCTCTTTGGCTGACAAGCGCCCTATCTGCAATATAAATATATTCTATAGGATCTTCTATGGTAATAATATGATCCATTCGTTTGTGATTGATTTCATCTACGATAGCTGCCAAGGTTGTTGATTTGCCATGACCCGCTGGTCCTACTGACAAGAAAAATCCTTGATTGTATTTTGCAAAATCATGTAATATCGTAGGCATATTTAATTCTTCTAAGGTACGAATATTAATAGGGATAAGACGTAAAGCTGCAGCCAAATATCCTCTTTGGAAATATACATTTACCCTGAATCTGATTTTGTCTTCATAGGCAAAAGCAAAATCAATTTCTTTTTCTTTAATTAATTTGTCTTGTTGTTCCGGAGTTAAAAGACAGCTAACTAAACCAGCCACTGCTTCTGGAGTTAGAATAGGTTCTTTCGCCACAGGTACCAAGCTGCCATCTACCCTAATGTTCGGTCTTTTACCCACGCCTATATGCAAATCAGAGGCATCTTGTTGAGCTGCAAAAATCATGAGCTCTGCTAATTTTTTTTGATAATCTTCCATATATATGTTTTTTTATTTTTTAAATTATGATTCTTCTACTACTTCCTCTAATGTGGTTAAACCTTGCAACACTTTTATTATACCATCTTGACGCAAAGAAATCATTTCTTGTCTTTCAGCTTCTTCTGTTATTTTAACAATAGATAATCCTGAAATAATAATTTGTTCTAACTGCGGAGTCATTTTAAAAATTTCAAACATGGCTATACGTCCAAAAAAACCTTTATTTTTACATGCTAGACAGCCCACTGCCTTATAAATCATATACGGCTTCTTCCAATTATACCTCTTTTTTTCTTTTTCAGAAAGAGGATTAATAGATTCGTCTATTAAAGCAGTTTGCTCAGGTGTAGCCTCTATAATTTTTTTACAATAAGGACACAAACACCTTACCAAGCGTTGAGCAATCATTAAATTCATGGCTGGAGGTAACAAAAAGGGATGTACACCCATATCAATCAACCTCGGTACCACGCCAATGGCATTATTAGTATGAATAGTAGATAAAACAATATGCCCTGTCAGAGATGCATGAATAGCTAATTCAGCTGTTTCTCCATCTCTGATTTCTCCAATTAAAATAATATCAGGGTCTTGTCTTAAAATCTGACGCAAACCTCTAGCAAAAGAATATCCGATTTCTGGGAAAACTTGAGATTGATTTGCCCCTTCCATAGTATATTCTACTGGATCTTCCAAACTGATAGCATTAACATTATCTTTATTAAGATTTTTCATGATAGCGTACAAAGTTGTGCTTTTACCAGAACCAGTAGGACCGCTGATTAAAATGATACCAAAGGGTTTTTTAATCCCTTCTTGAAGCACTTCTAAATTACGACCCGTCAAACCTAAATCTTCAATGTTTTTCAAACCCGTAGAGGGATCTAAAACCCTAATAGTAACTTTTTCTCCAAAGGTAGTAGGAAAAGTAGAAACACGATAGTCAATTTCTGTATCATCTACCATAGTTCTAAAACGTCCGTCTTGAGGTACGCGCATCTCATCAATTTTTAAATTGGTCAAAATTTTAATACGAGAGACTAGTGGAGCATGTAATTCTAAAGGTAAAAAGATAATAGAAAAAAGAGCTCCGTCTACTCTCATACGTATTCTTAATTTTGTTCTTTGTGGTTCAATATGAATATCAGAAGCCCTGGAACGTACTGCATAATTTAAAACTGTAGAAAGCAATTTGATAACCGGGGCTTCTTCGGTCATAGCACCTCCTGAAGTTTCTAAATCAATAATCTGATATGTTGTTGAAGAAGTTTTAGTTTTACGGGGAAATTTAGTTTGAAACTCTTGAATAATTTTATTCAATTGTTCTGGTAGATTCTGATAATTACGCCAATAGTTTTTCATATCAGAATACATACCCAAATATATCTTGGCTCCTAATTTTTCATGATTTAAAATAAATTTTAAAGATTCTTGAGCTTTAGGATCTTCAGGATGTACCATGGCTACAGACAATATATTATTTTCTTTGTTAAAAGCCAACATTCCATTGTGTCTGGCAGATTCTTCTGCGATAGTATTCATTACTTCTAAAGGTACAATCTCATTTTTTTCAAAAATCTTAACAGGTAATTTTAAAATTTCACCCTTAATCTGGGTTATAACATTTTCATCTACTAACTTTTTATTTAAAATAATATCTTCCCCGCTTCTGCCAGAAACCTGACTCTCAGCTAAAATTTCAGAAATAGCTGCATCATTGAGCAACCCTTTTTGCTTAACAGCGTTTAATAATAAATCATTGGGAATCATCTTGCTCTTATTGGTAAGGGACAAATGGATTTGGTCTGCCTAACTTAGGCACAGTTAAAGGTAAGTTAGCATGGCTGATGAGCTTTGTAAATGTTTGATTGTTTAAAACATTATCAATATTTAAATTGATATTTTGAATAGCTAAGGTATTAGGATCTACTAAGGTATTAGCATCAATGATATCAGCCTGGTCAGCTGGTGTAGCGATAAAACTGTAAACTAAATATCCCACCACTGCTACGGCTAAGATGATAATGATAAACATCCAATTAATTTTTTTCTCTTGAGGAATTTCTATAGCCATATGATTTAATTTTTAATTTGATTTACTGGCTGAAAATACGCATTCAAAGTTAAGGTGTAATTGAAGATATTGTTGCTTGCAAGTGTTCTACCTTTTACTGCTGTAGCATTTAAAGCCATAGGGGCTAAACTAACAACCATAGAATCCATTAACCTCCTTTCCTTTTCTATTTCAATCAAAAAAGCTTTGAAATTTTCATATGAAGTAACAAAACTTAAATTAACTTGTAAAATACTTGGTTTCATACTTCCTAAATTAATAGCCTTGGTACTAGTTACTCCCTCTTGATCTGAAGCTACGATTGTTTCTTTGACAACAGATTTAATTTCTTTAAACACTACATTTGTTAAATTAACACCCTTGGTACGAGCGATAACATCTAAAATGGATAATAATTCTGCTGGTCTGGGTTCGGTAGGTAAGGTCATATTAATAGTAGCAATCTGGCTAGCTATCTCTGCGTAGCGCTGAATGATAGCATCTGACTTTGCTTTGTAGCCTTCCAACACTTTCTTTCTGCGATAATACCTTTTACTTTAGACAAGCCTGGTTTAATTACATTAAAAAATATAAAAAGAGAACCAGATAAAAATACGGTAATGGCTAGAATAGCTAAGCTTTGTTTTGATGATTCTTTCATATACTATGTTTGATTTGATAATTGCTTTAAAATACTACTATTGACCTTTATCTGCAAAGAAAAAGTAGTTTTACCTGTTACATTGTCTATCTGTAGATTATCAAAAACAACATTTTCTACACCCGGAGCCTGAACAAAACCAGAAACAGCTTCTGCTACCGTTGTATAATTAGGAGCTGTGCCACTAGCTTTGATTAATCCGCTAGCTTCGTCATAATTAAAATTATTCAAATATAC
>JAPLYJ010000004.1 GCA_026395655.1 Candidatus Parcubacteria bacterium | reverse complement strand
AGCGAGGCAAATGCCTAAGACAATTTTAACTTTTGGAGATTTAATATTCATATATAAGGCTATTCTGATTATATGTTAAAAAAAAATATGCTACAAGTATAAAAGACGAACCACCCTTTGAAAGGGTGGTCTAGAAAAATTATAAATTATTTTTAGGCTTCTTCTTCGTCTTCTTCGCTTTCTGAGGGTTCTTTTTTCTCTGTATCTTCTTCTTTCTCGGCGTCTTCATCGCCTAGTTCTTCTAACAGATTACCTTTTATAGATCCTTCAGGGGCTAATTCTTCTTCCCAAGAAGAACTTTCACCATTTTTTTCTTCTTTTAACCCTCCTTCTTTAGTATCAAATTCGTCAGACATATTTTATATGATATATTTTGTTTTCGACCTTTATCCTAGAATATTTTTAAATTTAAATAAATTCTAAATATTAAAAGGAAAAAGTCAAGGTGATATTGGCTGAAACCATTCTACAATTGTTTTATTCCCTGAAGGAGATAGCCTATAAGCTTCTGGCTTACCGTCTTTTATCATCCAATTAAGTTTAGATGAATTTTTATCAGAATATGTAAAAATATATGATTCTATTGTTTTGCCGGTTGATGGATCTATGGCTAATATTTTTTCTGTGTTAGTGTTTGATTCATTAGTAGGGAAGAAGAGATAAGTATAATTGCTTAATCCTAAAAAATTACCTAAATAATATTGAGAACAATCCCAGATAGTTTGGTTTTGCTCTAAATGATACCCAGACAATTGCTTGTCGGTATCGTCTTTAAGCATGAGCATATGGCTTTGAGCATCGTATAAATGGCTGGAGATATCTTTTTGCCAAGATATAGTTTTTATCAAATTTAAGTCTTTGTCATAGATTTGGACCAAACTTTCTTTTTTGTCTTGATAGCTTTTTAAAAAAGCATAAAAATTACCTTCGTAAGATTCTAAATTGCTAAGGGTAAAAGGCAATATAGCTTGTTTGATGAGTTTGCCTTGGAGATCAACTTTTTCAATGGATTTATGGTCGTCAGTTATTAAAATAGAGCCATCGGTTAGAGACATATATGTATTTACGTTTTTAGTATTGTCTGATAACTCAATCTTTTTAGTAGTTTCATTAAAAACTAAGATAGCTTTTTCTTTTTTAAACGTGATATTATCATTTGACCATGAACAATATTGAGGGTTGTCAAAATTATATTTTTCTATTGATTGTTTTGTAATTTCTCCATTGTTTAAAATGGTAATAATATTGTCAGCTAAGATAGCTGTTTTTTCGTTGCTGAAGCAAACAATGGGATTGGTTGGAAAAGTTTTGTTGTAAAATAAATTTACAGGTTGAGTGGTATATATTTTTAAATTGGTATTTGTGTCTGTGATTTGTTTAACAATTAAATAATTATTCTGGTATTCTATTAAAGTCTTATCTTCGCCTTGATCGTTGATACTAAATTGTTCTAAAATTTTACCCTCCAAAGAAAGGCGGTAATATATACGGTTAGAATTATTTTTATCTCTGCAATTATTTAAAATATATTGATTGTCACCAAAAATCAATTGGCAGTTTTCTCCTGTTATCTCCGTTTGCCAGATTGGTT
>JAPLYJ010000077.1:2447-3031 GCA_026395655.1 Candidatus Parcubacteria bacterium | reverse complement strand
TTTGTCATCTGTAACAGTAAATTCTACTGTATAGGTACCAGCTTTAGAATATGTATGTGTAAAAGTGGTAGTTTGTTTGGCTGCAGGAGCAATTGTTTGTAAATTAGCCCCAGAAACTTCATCACCCCATTTTACGCTATAACTCAAATATCCATTTTCAGGATCATGAGCTCTTATTGTCCAAGTACCTGATTCGTTAACTTTTAATTGAGTGGGACCGCTAGCACTATCTATAACAGGAAATTGGTTGGGGTTAGAATTACAATCTTTTGGACAATTACAAATATTTTCATATTTACTACAAATACCATCACCACATTTAATGCAAATACCAGTTCCCCCTGGATTTGTACCACATATCTTAGAATCATCTGTTTTAAATGAATATGAAGCAGTCAACCCATCACAACATTTAGTAGTATATCCTGTACTATCAGGTTTAGCATAAATTTTTTCACCTTCTTTAATACAAACTTGAGCTTTAGATCGAATAATAGTATCAGTAGTCACTGTTTTATTTACCACCTTACTTCCTATCGATGAAACATTAATATTAACTTTGTAATTTCCTGGATCTTTATCCG
>JAPLYJ010000077.1:0-2427 GCA_026395655.1 Candidatus Parcubacteria bacterium | reverse complement strand
GCATTATCAATATTATTCACATTTATACTGTATTTATCGCTAGTACTACCTAAATTCTGAATCTTAAATTTGTGTAAAGCATATTTATTAACAAGCGCTGTTTTGCTACTAGTAGCTGGAGTGAGATCAAAATTATAAACCTTAGCAGTGGCCTTACAATCATCCTGACAAACACTATATGAATAATATTTGCCGGCAGGATCTGCATAACATTGCCAGGTAGAAGAATTACAGGAAAATGGAAGCATCGGGTTTATCACAATACAATCATTATTAGTACTACATAAATCACTACCACCTCCGTCTACCGAAACGCATTGTTTGTTAGTATTACATTCTTTATGTGTAGAAGTTGAACCAACTATATTAAATTTTCTTACCGTAGACCAATATTTTTTACCCTCGTTTGTTATTCCCCCAACATATAAATAATGGTTATTACCAATAGCAGAAGGAACAGTCCAATTATACGAAGTTTGATTAATGGGCACAGAAACAGCTGGATTATATTTTTTTGTTAAAATATTATAAAAATAGATTACGTATTCTTTTAATTTGCTTGTATCACCTTGTGTCTGCCATTGAATAGTATACTTAGAACCAACTACTAAATTATCCCCCTCAGCGGGCTTTACAATAGTAATGGTTGGGGTTATATTTCCTAGCGGATTATCAAAAGTTTCAACTTTTTTCGCAGTACCATTATTGTATTCTGATATTTGTTTGGATTTGTATATAACTAATTTATTACCAGAAAATCCCGCGATAGAATATTCTATATCTTCTTTAATTAAGGGATTACTTTGATCAACGTATCCCCCGTATGGCTCAACATCTTCTAGCAATAAATTATTAGTATCAATAGAATTAAGTTTGTCTTTGGTATTCCAATAAATACTCAGTTTATTAAATTTATACCCCTTTGTTAAACACTCGTTATTTTTAACTTGATACAATTCATATTTATCAACCATTGGTCCTGTGTAATAACCGATTAACACAATGTTTGGAAATTCGTTTAAATTTACAAATTTTACACATAGATTAAGTGGATGAGAATTACCCGGAACTACATCCGCTAAAACTGGTGATAAAAACAAAAACACAAAAGCTAACGAAAATAAAGTGCTCACAATCAATTTTTTCATAGTATTATTGATTAAGTTTATTAATTATTATTTTAACAAATTTACAATCAAAACACCAGCATTCTGTTACCTTCATCGTAATTTTAATGCTAATCTCATTAACATAACATTTCTAATCTTGGTAAACATTGTATATATAATATTTATATAATTGATCAAAACGTTTTATGTTAATTCAAAAAAATTAAAAAACTCTTTTTAAATTTATTAAAATATTAATCCAAAAAATATTGATACGATATTTGCTACTAAAGATATAACAAATGCTTCTGATAATTTTAATTTAAGTAATTGATAATAAATTATTGCTTCTATAAGAACTATTACTAATTCACCACTAAATATATACGCACTCCTGTTTAGAATATAAGCAGGTAAAACAAACCAAAAATATGGTAAAGTTAATGCAGAAGCTACAAAGCCAATAAAAACAATCTTTGAAAATTTTATTTCCCTATATTTATAAAGGTATTTTATAAAAAAAATAATAATTGGAACTTCAATAATTAATGTAAGTAACAGGGAAAATAAAAATTTCTGTTCATATAGCATAAGATTGAATATTGCTAAAACTTTTATCAAGTTAATAAAAAAGACTAATAATCAAACTATTATCTCTCTGTTTTTAAATTAAGTCAAACAAAATCCGCTCTATTAAGAACGGATTTTGCAAATTATCTTTTCCCTTGTTTTACCTAAAGATTTCCACCAAAGAAGCTGTCAACCATTGCAAAGGACCTAAAGTCATTTTAATGGGGCTGGGAAGATAGTTATAAAAAATTGTACCACCACTACTACCACCTGTAGAACCTAATTTACAACATGTTTTAGTACTCCCCACACAATCTAGAGCGCCCCATGATCCTGAGCTACAAAGCCAAGTATCAATACAAGAACCACCTTTTGAAGCACAAGTTGTAGTAGCAGGAGGGGTTGTCACTGATTTGCAACACACTGTAGTGCCCGTGCAATTATATGTACCAAGAGTATTTGAACAACTCCTATAATCCTTACAAGTCCCGCCTTTTGAAGCACAGGTTTCAATAGATGGAGTAGTAGAGCCTGGACATCTAGAATTATCAGCTCCGACTTTATCTATCTTGGAACACTCTTTCGAATTTGTAACATAAGTAGGAGGATTTTTTAAATCAAAGAGGCTATAGACACAATCCGAAGTTTTGTTTTGCCAAGTAGCCATTGCACAACCTTTTGTATCACTGCAACGACTACAAGTATAACCAGCAGAACTACCTGATTCATTACAACTATAATTATCTCC
>JAPLYJ010000031.1 GCA_026395655.1 Candidatus Parcubacteria bacterium | reverse complement strand
CTTACCTATTTCTCCATCTAAAAATTCAGCACAGCTGATAGCAGCGTCAAAATTACCAGTATGACCAATTAAATCAGCATTGGCATAATTAACAAAAATGAAATCATATATTTTTTCATCCATGGCTTGGCAAAGACGCTCAGTAATCACAGGTGCCATGAGTTCGACATTTTCTTCATGATGCAAGGTTTTTGCTGAAGGCACAATGACCCAATATTCTCCAGAATATGGTTTTTCTTTTAAGCCATTAAAAAAATATGTAGCATGAGCGTATTTTGCAGATTCAGCTAGATGTAATTGTCTTTTACCATTTTCAGAAAGTACTTGCGACAAAGAATGTTCTACTATTTGTTTGGGGAAAGCTACTGGGATACTGTTAGTAGAATCTATCTCAGTCATAGAGGTAATATATAGGTTAGCGGGTTTTAAGGCTGGGAATTTATTAAAATCATTTTTGATAAAAGGTTCTAAGATTTGTTTAATACCATCTTCTCTAAAATTAAAGAAAAATACAGAATCATTTTCTTTGATAGTACCCCAATTTTTGTCTTGACCTTCTTCTACGATTAGAACTGGCTCGATGAATTCGTCGGTTATTTCTTTTTTATAGCTATCTATTAAATATTGTTCTGGGTCAGCAGCAATAGCTCCCTCTCCTTTAATAGCTAAATTCCAAAATCTTTGTAAGCGTCCCCAGTTTTCTTCGTGATCCATACTATAGAAACGGCCGCAAAGACTAGCAATTTTACCTACACCTCTGTTTTTAAGATCTGTTTGTAATTTTTTAATAAGTTCTAATCCATCGTTAGGAGGTGCATCTCTGCCATCAGTAAAAAGATGCAAACGGAGATTTTTAATATTGTTTTTTTTAGCAGCATCTATTAAAGCTACGATATGATTGTAAGCACTGTGAACATTACCGCTAGTAAGTAGCCCAATAATGTGACAAGCGGTACTTTTTTCTTTAGCTTTTTGGAAGATGGAGCTAATAGCAGGATTGGTAAAAAAAGAACCATCGTCAATAGCCATGTTGATTCTAGGATAATATTGGTAAATGATTCTGCCTGCACCAATAGCTAAATGACCAACTTCACTGTTGCCTTCTTCTTGCCAAGGTAATCCAATAGCAATACCAGAGGCTTGTAAGCTGGTAAAAGGATAATAGGATTTAATTTCATCTATATTAGGTAATTTAGCTTGAGCGATAGGATTAGACATGTTTTTTTCACCTATACCCCAGCCATCCAAAAGTAATAAACAGATTTTTTTAGAATTCATTTTTAAAAATATTTTATCTACGTAGTATTCTATAACATTTTTTTGTTTTTGACAAAGATTTATCAATCATATATATTGGAAGTGTTAGTAATGTCGATTATTATAGTTTGGAATTATCAACTTAAACATTAGAACGCTGTTTTGCAAACAGATTTTATAATTTGATGAACAAATTGGCGTTCGCCAACAAAAAATATGACAGGAAACACCATAATAGTTGGCTTGGTTTTAAGCGCTGTTGGATTTTTCTTAGGATATCTCATCCGCCAGCAGATAGCTAAAAGTCAGTCCAATTCGATCGAAGCTAAGCTCACTTTGAAGATTCAGCAATCTAAAGATGAAGCAAAAGAAATCATCTTGGATGCCAAGGATAAGTCAGTAAGATTGTTAGAAGAGATTAAGGTTGAAGAAAAAAAGAGAAAAGAACTTTTAGACAAGAATGAAGAAAGAATTTTGCATAGAGAAGAGCTCATGGATAAGAGGCACACAGAGTTAGATAGTCGTAGTAAGGATTTAGAAGCAGCAGTAGAAAAGGTTAAGGCTTTTAAATTAGATTTAGACAAGATGCGTCAAAGCGAGAATGAGAGTTTAGAAAAAATTGCTCATTTAAGCCAAGATGAAGCCAAAGAAGAATTGTTAAAAAGAATAGAAAGTAATAGCAAAGAAGATTTAACTCAATCTTTAAAAAAATTAGAAGGTGTCAGACGTGCAGAATTAGAAAAAAAGGCTCAAGAGATTATGAGTTCTGTTATGCAACGTTACGCTCGTTCTAATATTAGCGAAATGACTACATCTGTCGTAGTTTTACCTTCAGAAGATTTAAAAGGGAAAATTATTGGTAGAGAAGGTAGAAATATTAGACATTTTGAAAAATTAACAGGTGTTGAAGTTATCATTGACGAAGCACCTGAAGCTATTTCACTTTCATCTTTTGATCCTGTTAGAAGAGAGATAGCTAAATTAGCTTTAGAAAAATTAATTGTAGATGGTCGCATTCAACCAGCGCGTATTGAAGACAAAATATTAGAAGCTCAAAAAGAAATTAAAGAAAGAACTGAAAAAGCAGGAGAAGAAGCTGTATATGAGATAGGGGCTTTAAATTTACCACCTGAGATAGTATATCTTTTAGGACGTTTAGCATATCGTACTAGTTATGGTCAAAATGTTTTGCTCCATTCTATAGAAGTAGCTACTTTT
>JAPLYJ010000065.1 GCA_026395655.1 Candidatus Parcubacteria bacterium | reverse complement strand
AACTGTTATAACATCTCCATTAGTTAAATATTCATGATTAGTTGCTTCATCAAGAGTAATAGTCAAAGCATTACCAGCGTAAACAAAACCAGCATTGGTTAGCGTTAAGGCACCTGAAAGAGATCCTGAAATAGAATCAAATTCTTCAACAGCCCATGCACCACCATCATGAGTGACTACTGGTCCATCAAAAGTAATAACAATTGTATCACCTGCTCCAGTAAAAGTTGTACCAACGATGTTAGTAGTAGGAAGTGTTGGGGCAAGCATATCTACAGGTTGTGTATCTGTTAAGGCAATAGTATTGGTATTTGCATTACCATCAATTGCACCACCTGCGGGTACATCAACCGTCACATTTCCTGTAAAGCCTGCTGTTGGGGTGACTACTAATGTATAGACTTTTGCACTAACTGGTGTCCAGACTCCTTCGGCTCCATTTACTGTATCAACATCAGTGGCATCAAAACCAGTGACATCTTCAGAGAAAGTAAAAGTGAAAGTAACAGTAGCTTCGGCAATATTTACTGTATTAGCATCGCTATCAGTTATGACGACTGCTGGCGCTGCTTTATCAGTGGATGCTATTGCTCCAGTAGTAGCTAAGAAATTATCTGCTAAATCAGTTAAAGTACCTTTAGTATAAGTTATAGTTGGTAATGTTTCAGTATCAGAAGCAGCATGTTCATTTAATTTTAAGTAAAAAACAGCATCATTGGCAGTTACGGTAGCAATACCATTAGTAAAATCAATTCCACCAATAGTACCAGTATAATCTGTATCTATGAGTTCTGCATGGCTAGTAGCAAAATTAGCAATAGTAATAGTAGAATCTAATATCTCTTCATTTAATGTTACTTTAATTGCATCAATTTTGCCGTTAGCATCTAAATCTTGAGTCTCTCGAAGAGAAATAGTTGGTTCTGTATTATCAATTTCAAATAAATTAGTAACAGCCCATGGCTCAGATGCAGAAGCACTTCTTACCAATAAACAATAGTCATCACCATCAGGTATACCAGTTATTGTCAAAGCTGTTATTTCATAATCACTAGTTACAATTCCAACGCCATTAGCAATTGTCCATAATCCTTGAACTGCAGGGTTTGGCGTAGTACAATATCCTGCTGTTGCTCCAGAATTACGAGCATAATAAACATTAACTGCACCAATATAATCATGTCTTGTCCAAGTCACGGTTCTTTTACCTGCCGAACTTCCATCCCCGACATAATGCATGCCAGTCGAACCAGCAATCATGGCACCAGTTAATTCTCCGATTCCACTATTACCTTGGGCACCCCAAACTAAAGGAGTTGGACCCATAATAGTAGCTAATATAATTAGCCCCAATATACCGACAGAAACCTTGCTTTTTATAAATTTTTTCATAATTTTAATTAATTTGTTTTTTTGTTTTTTTTAATTTAATAATTTGTCAGTTTGTTCCGTATCATTGCGCTAAGGATCGACCTTTTAAAATGAAAACGGGGTAAGCTGATTACCCCCATAAAAACCTGAAAACAGGTATTCTGGGGATTTTTTTATTTTTTTTACATTATTTATTTAATTAGTTTACGCAAACCATATTGGGTCTGCTGAAGACATGCTTTTCCAATTAAAACATACCTTTAGCAAATCCCATCTGTTTAAGATAAAACGCAAAATAAACCTTGGGTAAGGCTTTAAAATCTCAAGAGATTTTTTTGATTTGGTTTTAACATTTAACCCCTCTGCTGTTTTTAGACAGTCTGCTAACTGTCTGCCAGCATTAAACATTTTTTATTAAAAACAAAAAATGTTTTAAATTTTAATATAATAAATTAATTTTTCTTCAGATCAGAATAACATTCAAAAAAATCTTTTCTCTAGTATCTATCACATATATTTAAGTAAAAACCACAAAAAACTTAGACACGTAAAAAAACAAATACTTTCTTCAAAAAAACCACTGCTTTCATTATAGAGTATATATAGAACTTGTCAACAAGATAAAACTGTGGATAACTTTTTATCTTTTAAGAATACGTGTCAAATCATTTAACCAGTGTATCCATGGTGTCTGATGTGATGCGTGTCCTTTACTTTATCTCGCATTTTGCTATAATTGTAACATAATAGAAATATGAGCATTACAAAAAAAGAAAAATTAAAAGAACTCATTTGGTTTATTGCTCGAAACTATAATGACAGGCTCTACGAAACAAAGCTTTGCTATTGTTTTTTGTAGAAGCTGATTATTTTGAAAAATACGGGGAACTCATTTCGGGGATTTCATATATAAAAAACAACTATGGGCCAACACCTTCGTATTCTGAAACAAAAAAAGCCTTAGATGAGTTAAAATCAGGAGGGTATCTAATAAAAAACAAAGAAAATGCTTACATTGCGAAAAATGATTTGTTATTGAAATACCTTGATGATAAAAAATTAGATGCAATCCGTGCTACTTGTGAAAAATATTATAAATTATCTGTAAATGATATCTGTCTTTTAGCACACAAAGACCCAATTTACTTAGGAGCAGAAAAAAATAAAATACTTGATTTCAGCTTTGTAAGATACAGGGATGAAGATAAGCCTGATCTTGAGCAAAATAATTTTAAAAACGTAAAATTCAGTGATGATGCTCAGAAGAAACTTTTGGCTTTAATTTCATAGTTCTTTTTATGGATTTTTTTCTTGGACCATATATAAAAAAGGATTTAAAGCGAATAAAGGTGCCGAGTGCGGAAGAAGATATTGAAAATAACTATAAAATCTTTCGTGGTAAGGTAGAAGAAATAAAAAGCCCTTATTCTATCCCATTGGCCGCTTTTTTATACAAAACAACTATAGAGGGAATTGTCGTTTATTTTTGTAAGGATCGTTCAGCTACAACTAACCCGAGACTATCTCCAAGCCAAGGCCTTAGGATAGTCTTTGCTTTGTTTGTTGTTGATAAGAAACCTATAAAATATGTTCCATTTATTGTTTTTCTAGCCAAAGAAGAAGGTACGAGGTATTTTGCTCCAGACAACCATAAATACCCTTTAACCTCATCGTATTTTAAGCAAATCATCGAGGCAAAACTTAAGTATTTATAAACATACGCTACATCATATAAAATGACACCATAACAATGATTTAACCAATATACGATTGTAATGCGGAAGCTTGACTAATTTTTAGGAAGCCCTATAATAATAGTATCTCATTAAGAGATTGAAATAGGGAGTGTGCCTAATGGCACATCTTGTAACCATACCTTTTCTGAAGAGTTGTTGAGGATTATCAACAGCTCTTTTGTTTTTTATAAAAAGAGTAAGGAGAATTACCTTTTCTGTAATCCACAGCACGTTTTCCGGTCACAATAAATCCAGAGATTAAATTCAATTTTCCATTTTTAAGTGGGCTACATATGACGGCGTATGGAATTGGATGTTTATATAGGAAAAAAACAAAATTTTTACTTGAATTATCAACAAGAATGATCCTATCTTCTGGGTGCAACAAAATATATTGAGGCCATAAAATGTACCTTGCTCTTACTTGCTGAAATTCCCCTTGTTTCCCTCCACAAATATGAATAACTATTTTACGGGGATTTTTGCATATTATAGTAAATCCATCTGGTGTTTTAATTTGATCCTGATATTCTGAACAAAAGATATCAATAGCTTCATTTTCAGATTTTGGGAAAACAGTCTTTAATCCATCCATGCAATTTATTTATTTCCCCCCAAAATAATACAGAAAATGTTAAACTTTTCTTCATTTAAAGGAGAGCAAAACTCTAAATCTTTTTTCCCTAAGAATTTTACCAAGATAGATATTAATTTTTTCTTATTCTCGCTTGTTCCCAATTTATTTTTTGAAAAACCTATCGCTCCCGTAATGACATCTGTTATTTGAATAAAAATATTATTATCAGAAGGATAAGATTGGATATGTTTTATAACATTCCCGCAAACTATTGTAAGAAATTCTTTAATTCTCTGCTTGCTTTTTGAAGGACGAAAATCTAAAAATATATAATAATTCTTATCTGCCTCAAGTTTGTTTCTTAAAAGCTCATAATAAAATTTATAGAAGGCAAGCTCTTTATCGTCATTATGATATTTTTTATAATTTATCTCTCGTTTATCAACAACAATACATTTATAACATAAAACTGAGGCTTCTAAAGAAAAAAGATATTTAAAAAGTTCCTCGTAAAATTTTAGAGATTTTTTAGAAGTCTTAACCCATTTTAATTCACCTCTTATATAATATCTATTCTGTAGCTCTTTTATCTTATTTTTAATATTCGGAACCTCGTCTCTTCTAACAAATAGGGCGCCAATTATCATAAAATTGGCTCTGGGATTATCTATATAGCTTTCATCGCAATAAATATTATAAATGTTATTCATAGCATATTGCTAACTAATATAGCAAAATTAATTAATTTTACAAGCGACACAACACGTCATCTGATATAATCCATGGCAATCCAATCAAGTGATTTAACACTCAACTGTGGATAACTTTTTATTTTTCAAAGGTATTTACAAAAACACATTTTTGTATTAACATACAAAAAGTTTCATTGAAAAAACAAAAAAGGAGGTAAGATGTATGTATTACCCAACAATCTTTGAATGGGCACATTCAAAGAAATACATCGATTGCGGGCAATGTCATTTATTTGGTGACCAAGGGGATAACAACCTGTTCCTACGGTTATTGAATAAAGACGGAGACACCTATGAAGTAGAAGCGATCATCGGAAGCACTTCTACTTGTTTAATTAAAACCAGGATCATCTCCAAATTTAACAAGGGAGATGTTCCACCGAATCTGTTCCTTCTTCCGGACTTATTAGTCCAGACGAAGAACAAAGAGGTGCCTTAAGATGTGGCAGAGCTATATTGACAGTCTGCCATTAACCGCTTTGGAGAAGTATCAAAAACTCCGAGCGATTTTGAAAGAAACTTCTCTTTCTCAAGACGAAGAAGAGACTTGGGAAAGAAAAGCCTTAAACCTTGGTCATATTTTAGATGTGCCAGAAATCCATAAATTAATCAGGCACTTCTATCAAGATGGCCAATATGTAGAAACCAGTATTTTTCTAGACGCCAAGAAGATTGGCTTCCTGGGTCAGCAAGACAGAAACCTCGCTGACCAGCAACTACGTTTCTCATTTTAAACAACCCACCCCCAACACAAATGTGTCGGGGGTTTTTTATACCTAACCTACCATTTACAAAAACACATTTTTGTATTAATATATTAAAAGATTTTTGAAAATCAAAAGGAGGGTAAAGATGAATTACCTTGAGAGTATCTTGGAATGGTTACGTTTTAAGAATTTCTCTGACTGTGGAACATATTTTGACATAAAGAACAACATTCTACACGTCAGATTTATAGACGAAACAAGCCTGATAGAAATAAAAATGCTTGTTAAAGATGCGACCATTTTAGAAATCAGGCAATTAGAATTGTCTAAAATTACTCCAGGTTCTTTCAATATCACTGAACATTTTCTCCCCCTATCTAATTATTTAAACACAATGACAAATGGAAAGGATGTGCAATGATGGTTTGGATGGCATGGATGGAAGGACGTCCAGTAGACACGCGGGAGATTTATTATCACCATCTTGAATGTGGATATAAGGATGTTCCCCTTTTTGAACATGAGAAGATTTACTACGAAATAATGGCCAGAGAAAAAGGTCATCCCGACGATACTCCCTGTATCAAAAAATTGGTCAATCGTTTCATCAGAGAAAACCCTGATCAAATAATCGAAGAAACTATTTTCTTCGATACTAACAGAATAGGATTTCTGGAACAATGGGAGAGAGTTATTGCTCCTAAAACATAAAACCAAAACCCCTAACATGAAATTTTGTTAGGGGTTTTTACTTACTCTCTTTTATAATCTTCTAGACGACTAGCTAACTTATGCAACCTCATTTTCTCCAAAGCCTTTGCTTCTATCTGCCTGATACGTTCACGAGTGACACCAAATTCTTTACCTACTTCCTCTAATGTATGAGTAACGCCATCTTCTAAACCAAAACGCATTTTTAATACTTCCCTTTCTCTTTCAGCTAAATCAGCTAAAATTTCCCTGAATTGATCTTTTAACAAGCTAGCAGAAGCTAACTCATGCGGAGTAAGATGGCTTTCATCAGGTAAAAAATCACCTAAAGAGCTTTCTCCGTCTTCATCAGAAGCGATAGGTTGCTCTAAAGACAAAGTTTCCTGAGATATTTTCATAATATATCGTATTTTTTCAATATCTTCATTCATATCAGCAGCAATTTCTTCTGGTAAAGGTTCTCTACCTAGATTTTGCATCAAACCACGTCTGCATTGTAAACATTTTGAAATGGTTTCTACCATATGCACAGGAATACGAATAGTTCTAGCTTGATCAGCTAGAGAGCGCGTAATAGCCTGACGAATCCACCAAGTAGCATAGGTAGAGAACTTATATCCTTTATGATAATCAAATTTTTCTACAGCTTTAGATAAACCAATATTACCTTCTTGGATTAAATCTAAAAGATTTAAATTAGATGTACGATTGGAATAATGTTTAGCAATACTAACTACCAAGCGAAGATTAGATTGAATCATTTTTTGTCTAGCATCTTCGTCACCTTTTTCAATGCGTCTAGCTAATTCCCTTTCTTCTTCTCCGGACAAAAGCGGAATACGACCAATCTCTCTTAGATATGTTTGAACCGCATCTGAATCAGCATAGTTATCTGATACTTCTACTACTTTTTTTAATTCATCTTCTGTTACTGGTGCAATTAATTCTAGAAGTTCAGGGGTTTCTACCACCTCAATACTCGCAGAAGCCAAGCGATCATAGAGTTTTTCTAAAAGTGGGATATCTTGCTCAATCTGAGGCATGTATTTTAAAATTTCAGATTGGGTAACAAAACCTTTTTGTTTGCCTCTGTTAACCAATTCTTCAATCTTTTTGCTATTCTCAGAAACAATAGCAGATTTTACAATCTTGTTGTTCTTTTTCCTAAATGTTGATAGTTTTTTGACAATAAGCTTTTTCTTAACCAGAGATTTCTTTTTTTTCTTGATTTTAGGTTGTTTAATAACCCTTTTTTTGGTTTTCTTTTTTAAAATTTTTTTACCTTGCTTTTTCTTTTTTTTCTTAATCATATTTTTATATATATTTTATTCTTTTGTTAAATCCTGGGACAATTTTTGAAAATCATCAATCAGTTTAACCATTTTTTCTTTGTCAGGGCTATTCTCGCAAGCTTTGATTTCCATATTGAGTTTTTCCATCTGTTCCTTGATAAATTCATTTTTAATGTCTTTAAGATGGCTTTTAATTTCTTCTTCTGGATCAATTTCCAAATGATCTAACAATTCTAACTCGAAATCCCCTTTTAGAAAGAAAAAATCCAAACGAGCTGTTTCTTCTAAAGAAAGATTTAAAGATTTCAATTCTTCTTTTTTCAAAATCCATGTATCTTCTTTGCGTATTTTAGACATTAAATAATTAACTTCTTCTGATAAATACGGTTTTAGGGTTAAAACCAAATCTAACAAATCTGGATTCTGTAAACCTAAGGAAAATACCCTCTGACTTAAAATCTGACGACGAGTTAAAACATTTTCAGATAAAAAATGATATATATTGTCTGCTATGGGTTGATCACTAACAATCTTAGGGTCTTTTGTTTCAAAAGCTTCAACAATCACCGTCTCTGTTTTAACCTTAGCTAACTCTTCTTCTAACACTTTTTGGTTGATTTTGACATATTGGCTTAATTTTTCCAACCAATATTCCCTGTCTATCGCATTAACTAAATTTTTAATTTTTGGTAGAAAATACGAACAAATGGTTTTTTTACCTTCTACTTTTTCTGTGTCTCCTTGTTTCTGAGCTCTTTCAAAATAGAATTCCATGATAGGCTG
>JAPLYJ010000044.1 GCA_026395655.1 Candidatus Parcubacteria bacterium | reverse complement strand
AATTGAAAAAGGAAAGCTGCTCCTTCGTCATGACGTAACATATACCAGGCTTCGTCTACGATCATGAGTCTTTTCTTTAATTCTTTTTTAATCATAGTCCAGACGTAATTTAAAATTACATACATGGCAATGGGCCTTAATTCATCTTCTAATTCTCTAATATTAAAAACTACAAAACGATTACTAATATTAATGTTAGAAGGTTGATTTAAAAATCCAGCGTAGGTGCCTTTGGTATATTTATATATTTTAGCAGCTAAATTTTCTCCGCCTTCTACGGTTGTTAAAATAGATTCTAAATCTTCCATCAAAGGAGCGCTAGCATTGGCGCTTTGAGAATAATTTTCTGGAGTAATATCACGGCTAGCATAAGTTTGGTATATAGCTCTATCCATGGTTGCTTCTTCCTGAGGAGAAAGACCACCCAAAAGAATTTTAAATAATCCGATAAGATTTAAAACATGGCTTCTAAAAACTTCTTCAGCTGATTCATCTTCCGCAATCATGGGTAACTCAAAAGGGTTGATATGGTCTGGAGAAGCCACGGCTATCTTATAAAAATTACCACCGATAGATTCTGATAGATATTGATATTCATTTTCTGGGTCAATAACAAAAACATCAGTGCCTAATGTTAAAGTACGTAAGATTTCCATTTTTACAGCATATGATTTTCCTCCACCTGCTTTACCTAATACCACCATATTAGCGTTTTCTAAAGAAAATCTATCAAAAATAATTAAACCATTGTTATGCATGTTAATGCCGTAAACGATTCCTTGATCGCTGGTCAAATCTAAAGAAACGAAAGGGAATATGGTAGAAGCTGGTCCTGAGTTTAAAGAGGTAGTGAGATATAGCCTGTCTAACCCAAAAGCCATAGAAGATTCAAAGCCTTCAAATTGTCTAAAAATACTTGGTTTAGCATATACCAATCTGGTTTCTAATAATTGTGTAATTTTAGTTTCTATTTTTTGTAAATTTTCTTCAGAATCAGCAAAAAAAGTAATATATACTGCCACCTTAAACATTTTTTCTTGGTTCTGCATCAATTGATCTCTTAAAGCTTCTATATCTTGCAAGGCAGTTTCTAACATGGGGTCCCTAACCAAGCCTTGCTCAGCTTCTTTTTCTATTTGAGCTTGAACCATGGCTGATTTTCTTCTTAATTGGCGTAGAACTGTGTTGTTATCTAAAGGATGAAAATGGATAGCTAAATCCATGGCTTCGTCCATATTAACAATGGGGCTAAACCAATTACTGTAAAGATATCTTGGGTAGGTAAAGATAAAAAGCGTACGGCAATATTTAGATCCTATTTTTAAAAAATTAGGGTTAACTAACAAACCAGAAGGTGCAATCAAATCTTGTAAGGCTTCTATTCCCTGCTTATATGCTGTTTCCTCTTTTGTAAGTATTGGTTTGTTATTAGCGAACATATTTTTAATTTTCTGTTTGTAAGTTTTGTTTTTCTACATTTCCAGGATTATATGAATTGTAGCATAGATTGATTAATTCTTCTGTATTTAAGCTTTGGCTAGTAAGACCTAAACGAGACAATCCTGCGATAACATTGTTCTGTCTTAAGAGTAGCTGTTTTTGTTGTTTTAAAAAATCAACATCACTGATTTTTATTGAAGAATCAAATGCTGGCCTGCTGAAATTAAAAATTTCTTTAAACATTGAAAACAATTTAGAAGTTACTCCTGTAGCCTCGGTTGCAATTCCTTCATAGGGAATAACAATATAGAATGTTTTTCTGATAATAGCATATGTTTCTACAAAATTTTTAATAAATTCCAAATAATCTTCAATTTGTATTTTTAAAAGATCGTTAGGTTCGTCCTTGGTTTTTTCTTTGAGATTTTTAAGATAGCCATCGATGTTTAACCTATGAGAATGACTGATTATTTGTAAATCAAAATCTAAATTATTTAGAAAACGCTGCCAAGAGGTAATAATATCTTGTTGTTCGCTTTCTGATTTAAGTTCGAAGTTTATACCAGAAACTTTTAAAACAGAACGCAAAGCGCTATTTTTTAAAATAATTACGCCATCTCGTATCTGGTCAATAGCTACGAGAGATTGTGAGGCAGCATATTCTTTTGAAGTGTTAGCCATATTATGGTTGATAAGTTCTTTTTTTAATGTCTAGTGCTTTTGCAATTTGGCTTATATTTTCAGAAGAGAAAGTTTTTTGAAATACCTGCGGTTTGATTACGGGGATATTTTTTTGTGTTTTAGGAGTATTTTTTTGTTTATTGCCTTGATCAATTACTTTATTCCAAAAATAGTATTTAGGTAGCCACAAATGTCTAATGGCAGCGATAATCAAAGTATATAGTGGCAATCCATTAATTTTAGCAAATGCTAAAGTTGCAGCAATGGTAAAGAGAATAAAAATTAAAAGCATTTTTAAAAAAACAGAGCTAACCATTAACCAGATAAATAAGCTTAAGATACCTGCTCCTAGAATAAACCAAAATTGAGTTAGAGTCCTAGAATAAACCAAAATTGAGTTAGAGTTAATATCCAAACAAATTTAGTTTCCTCATCTACAAATTGTGGTATTTGATAATCCATTTTTTTAATTTTCTCTTAAATCTATAGCATTACCTATTAATTTTGTTTCTTCGTCCAATGGCTTAGAAGTTGGCTTTAAAGAGGAGATATTATTCGTTTTGTTTTCAGTAACAATATTTGGTTTTTCAAAAGTTATTTGATTATAATCATATACTATTTTATTTTCCGGGTTTACGTTTAAAGATTCTTTGGAACGGAGATTAATAGTTTCGGTGATTTTTTTAAAAGGGTCATCTTTTTCGACGGTCTTGTCATACTTAATGGGACCTTCTACTATTTTTTGAGGTTGGTCTTGATTAAATTTTTTAATATTGACTACAGGAAATTTGTTTAAATCAACATCGCTTTTTTCTTCTGATTTTTTGATCAGCAGTATTTTTTAAATCAATGATAGGATTATTCTGAATGATGGGATTGTTTTTAACGTTGTCTTGGAAGGTTGATTCATTTTTTTCTTGTTGGCTTTCTATCAGTTTATCAACAGGATTTATTTTTTGTTCTTGAACGGGCGGATTGTTTTGTTGGGGTGCTGGACGAAGGTTAGCAGCCTGAGCAGGAGCTTGGATAACAGGATCTGTATTATTTATTTTAGACATTTTTTGAGCCAAGCTAGTTTGTTCTCTTAATTTCATAATTTGATCGATGGGATGAAGATTAGGCGTTATTGGCGTGGGATTTGGTTTTTGAGCTTGAGGCATAATTGGAGCTGACACAATATTAGGCGGTGTAGGATTATTAATAATCTCCTGGGAAAAAACTTTTTGTTTTTCTAATTGATCTAAACTTTCTTTTAAAGGTTCTAAAATTTGTTTTTCTAAAATTCTAGAAAAGATAAGAATTTTGTTTGGAGTAATATTAGTTTTTTTCTGTAATTGCTCAGACAGCTGATTTCGGTTTAATCTACCAATAAAAATATTAGCTAAAATACTTAGAACTGTTTTTTTAAGTTCGCCATCCATAACAATCCCACATAGATTTGAAGCAGTTGTGATTTTTTCTGACATATCAAAATCCCAAAGTGCCTCCTGTAAATCTGAAGGTAAGCGTTCAAATATTTTATCTATTTCTTTATTATTTTGATCTTCTGTGGGCATTTTTTATTTGTTAAATTTAAGTTATGGGTTAATAAAATGGAAAATAGCAGCAGGGGGCACGCGTATATGTTGTCCTGGCCTTTCTTCTTCATATAATCTATCCATCATGTCCCAGAGAGCTCTTTTTCGGTTTGGTTTTACACTGTTTATAATATACCCTAGTTGAGCGTCATTCATACTACCAAATGCTATGCCGAATGCTTCAAACCCTACTGGTTTAGCTTGCCCCGCTAGGTGTCTATCTTCTAAATCTTTTACAAAAGCATACCAATCTATTTTACCTGCTCTATCCAAAGTAGTAGAGTTTACTTGGATAGCATGTCTTACTTCTAGAGCTATTTCATTTTGTTCTGCTGGGAGGAGACCGTTGACAAAATCTGCTTGCATGATTTTCCAACTAGGCATAATAGTTTCTATGGATTTTATTCTTGGATCATTCGGGAACTGTTTTTTTAATCTTACATATGCCTCTCTGTCTTGCGGGAGTAAATCTTTACCCTTACTTGCATCGGTTAATTGACTTAAAGTTTCCATAACATTTGCGTTCCATTCAAAACTATTATGACGTGGAGATCTATAGAGATCATTTAATATTGTTCTTAATTGTGTAGCATTTCCTGTAGCGCCTCTATTTGTTAAATCTGATTTAATTTTTTCTTCTTGTTTTGTTTGTGCTGCTTTACTAGCTTGCATCATTGGCGTAGCCATATTTCGGATTGCTTTAAATTTTGAGCTTGCTCCCCAAGTAGCTACTTTATTCCAGGTATCAGATCTTACGGCTTTATTTACACTCGCTTTACCTACTGCGGTAGCACCTGCACCCATGAGACCAGTGATTCCTTTAGTAACTGAGTTATAGGTATTTTCAATGGTAGAAAGTTTTAATCCGTGAGCAATTATAATTAAGGCTTGGGCTAAAATCACCAGGATCATGCCATAAATAATTACCATAACCATAGATGCTTCTGTTTTACCTTTAGCTATTGGGAGAAGTAGTTCGAGCATTTCATGCATAAAAACAAGTATCATCCAGATTGAAAAAGATAAAATAGGGATATTAACAAGAGCTTCGGTAAAAGTATTTCTCCAGGTATTAAATAATTTTGTTCCAAAAGGGAATATTCCTATAACAAATGCTAAGGGCGAAGCAATTAAGCAAAGCCAAAGTTTTAAAACACGAGTTACTGTATAGACAATCAAAGCGATAAATTGTCCTAGAAAGATAATACAGATCATGAGAGACAATAATGTTCCTGCCGTTTGGGGAAATGGAAATCCTGATTGTATACTTGCGCCTACAAAAATGCAAGCAATTGAATCTAGAGTTGTCGTAATTGCCGTATTTAATGTAGTCGTATTTCCCGCATTGAGAAAATATAAGGTTAGATAATTAGAAATATCTACAAGCATGCCACAAATAACTAGACTAAAATTAACTAATAAGGCAGCAATAATAAGTTTTCCTAGAATAGCTTGATAGTTGTATTTTTTTTCTCTTATAATAGTAGCAACAGCTATAATAATCATGCCTAAAGCAAGAACAATGTTGGCAAAATTTCGCACTAATGGCCATATTTGTTGGACTATTTTATTATCAACAAATCCTTGCCACGTTCCAGGTCCGAGGGTAATTAAAAAAGCTGTTACTATAAGATTAAGAAGCCATTTTAGAAGTAAACCGATAATTCCGACAATCCATGATATTACTACGTCAAGGGTACTACCTAACATGTTCATAAATGTGGGCGGGTCTTTGGCGTACCAACAAGAATCTAGGCTAGAATCATATATTACTGTTCTAGAAGAAGGTGTGGTAGAAGGGGTGGTGGAGGGGGTTGGTGGAGGTGTTGTTTGACTATAACAAGGTGTAGAAATATTGGGAATAAACAAAAAAACAGCTATTAGTAAAATGCCTAAGACATAAAAATGTTTTTTTATCCAATTAATCATGGATGGGCAAGGTATTGATTATTATAATTCTCCAACTGGTTTAGTAAAAGTTTTATATGTAGGTGGGATATAAACTTGAACCCTGTTTTTAAAATATTCACAAGCAGTTATGAGATCTGGGTAACGGTTATAGTTTACGCATTGCCCCTTAGCTACTCGAGGTTCAAAGATTTTGTAATGTAAATCATCCATGCGTTTCATTAATGTTGCTGCTTCAGTCCCAGCTGGTGGTTTTGTTATTCTTGTTTTAACTTTAGTATCTTCTATAAATATAGGTGGTTTAGGCATATTATCTCCATAGATATTTTTTAAAGGATCATCATTTCTCAAATATCCGTAGTTTAATAATCCTACAGTATAAAAAGATCCTTTATTAGGCCCTTCTGCGTCACCTAAAAATCCTGCTGGGATTAAACCAAAATATACCTGAGATTCTGGAAAGATATAATTTATTCTAGCTTTAAGTTCTCCTGCTATATCAGAATAATGTTCAAAAACAGACCCCCACCAGAGTATAGCTTTAACAACGCACCAATCACTAGTGATATAGTATGAATCATCTTTTTCTACGTCGCGGAAATATCCTACTAAATCATTATTGGTATAAAAATTCTTTTTACAAACATCAGCAGCTTTTGTTTCTTGGGGTTTTAAATATTTCCAAGAAAAAATTATAGAGGTTAATAACATTAAAACTAAACCAGAAACTAACAATATTTTTTTAATTTTCATATATAAAAATGAGATTTATTATGGATTAATATTATATTCTATTATATCACTTTTTATTAAGACAAGTAAACAAAAAATCAGTTAAAGATAGCCATTGTTCTAAAGATAGCTCTTGAGCCCTAACTTGCATTTCTAATTTTGTTTTATCAAAGCATTCTATCAAGATTTTTTTATCTATTTTTAAATTTTTGTTTAAGTTACTGATTAATAATTTACGAGGTTGGCTGAATCCAGCTTTAAGAATTTGAAAAAAGATGTTTTCTTGTTTTTTGTTACGATGTTTGCTTTGCGTTTGTATTTTAATAACAGCAGAGTCTACTTTAGGTTGAGGCCAAAAATCTTCTTTGGGTACGTGGCTAACAATACTAACATGGCCATAGTATTGGGTGGCTATAGCTAACAAATTAGTTTGAGGGGGTTGGCTAATTAATCTTTGAGCTACTTCTTTTTGAATTAGAAGTACCATAATCGAAGGAGGTTTGTCTAATTCTAAAAATGACCTAATGAGATAGGAAGTAAGATAGTATGGAATATTAGCTATAACTTTGTAATTAGGAGTTTTTTTAAAAATTAGAGGCCATTCTTTCCTGTTTTTTAACCAATCTCTGATATCTCCTAGAATTAAATCAATTTTAGGGTTTTGTTTTAACTCTTTTTCTAAGTTTGTTTTTAAGATAGGATCCTTTTCAAAAGCTATAACCTGGCAACCTGTTTCAAGAAGAGCTTTGGTTAAAATGCCTTGACCAGAACCAATCTCTAAAACCAAATCAGAAGGCTTTAATTCACCTGCTTCAATGATTTTGCTAATAACCATGCGGTTTTTTAGAAAAACCTGGCCTAATCTTTTATTTGGTTTTATATTATACATTTTGATTTTTACCCCTGTTGATAAAGCTGTGGATAACTATTTGACCAAAGAGCTTTTGCCCTCTATACTTGTTATGAGGCTAATTAAGCCTTTTTACAACACTATCTAATTATATACTATTATTAGTAATATATTAAAACAATTAAAGGGTTTCTGGATTGTAGCAAAACAACAGCGGAAATGGCTGGGAATAACCCTTAAAGCAGCAGAAAAAGAGATCAGCTTACCAGCACCTCTAGTATTTTTGTCGTTTATAGCTTTAATCTCTGTTTTTGCTTTTGGACATTCTTTTATTAACGCAGAATCTACTGTTAGCGGTCCCCAACCTCAATTAGAAAACAGAAATCCTTTATCATTGTATCAAGAGATAGCTAGAGCTGAAGAATGTCCTTTGTCTCAAACCGCAGTAGCATATACAGAAAGTGTTTGTGCTGATGGTAGCCAAATTGAAATTTTAGAAGAAGAAAATAATCTACCAGAAGATTTTAGCGGATATTATTTAGCAACAGACGAAGACACTCTTTTATCTTTAAATAGCCCAGATTTACAATTATCTGGCTCTTCTGATACCAAACGATCTGGGTTAATGTCATATATTGTAAAAGCTGGAGATAGTCCTGCTAAAGTAGCTTTAGCTTTTAATATTAGTTTAGATACTTTACTTTGGGCTAATAATTTGAAAAATGGATCTTTAATTAAACCAGGTCAAGAATTAACTATTTTACCAGTTTCCGGGATTAAGCATACAGTTAAATCCGGAGAGAATCTTTCAACTATCGCTAAGCTTTACAGTGTGTCTTCTGCTAATATTGTTTCCTTCAATCAATTAGCAGGTGATGCTGGATTAAAAGCTGGCCAAATATTAATTATTCCCGGAGGCAAGGTAAAAGTAAGCCAACCTGCCGCTGTTGCTACTGGTAAACCAGTTAACACTTCAGCTGATACTCAAGATTTAAGTGGATATTACATCTATCCTACTACAGGTTGGAATTGGGGCAGATTACATTATTATAATGCCATAGACATTGCTAATAGTTGTGGTACTCCTATTTATGCTACTGCCTCTGGTTTGATAACAAAGATTACAACTAGCGGTTATAACGGAGGTTATGGCAAACATATTAGAATTCAGCATTCTAATGGTACCATTTCTTTATATGCTCATTTAAGCGAGGTGTTAGTGGTAGAAGGTCAAACTGTAGGTCAAGGCGTATTAATAGGCAGAATGGGCACTACAGGCAATAGCACAGGCTGTCATTTGCATTTTGAAGTAAGAGGCGCTAAAAACCCTTTAGCAAAATAAGTATATATTAGAATAATAGAGCTTTTAAGGCTTTTTTAATTCCTAAAAATCTTTAATACTTCTATTTTTGTTTTCTATTCTTTGCTTAAATCTTCCGCTTCTTCCATGGCGAGTTTATCTAACTCATCTCCAGCTTCTTCTTCTACTTTATCTAAATCAGAACAAATTTTTTCAACGTTGCCTATTGTTTGATCAACTTTAGCATCAAGATCATCTATACTTTGATTTACTATTTGATTAGTTGCGTTTATTTCTTCTTCGATTTTCTTTGTTCTGTCTATCAAATCATTAACTTGGCTATCTACAAATTGGTCATTTTGATCATTAGATGTATTTTGATCAGTTTTTGTATCATTCATAATTTTTAAATTAACTTGTTATTTTTTAGTTTTTAAGTTTTGAAAACATTTATCAATGTCCTCGTCAAGCTTAGTCATATCTACATTAAAAGGTCTATAGTACGCTTTAAGTTTTTCCCTGAAATCTTCTAAGGATATTTCCTGATCTTTTGAAATTGATGCGCCTTTTAAGAATTCATTTAATTTAACAAGTTTATTGGGATCCTTCATTGATGAATATTCTTCTCTAAGATATTTATTCCAAGCAGAAACAAAGGTCGAAGCCTTTAGTTGCTCTTTGTTTTTTTCTGTAGCTCCCGTACTAGTTTCTATCGTTGGGTTTTTACTTGTTTCATCGGGTTTTGGACTACGTTTGGCTGGCTCTTCGCCATTTTCAGGATTTTTTTTCTTCTTCTCTGTATCTATAAACTCGTCAATAATTTCGCCGAATTTGTCCATAGATGCTTTCGACACATTTTTACAGTCATAGTATCCCCTAAGAATTTCTTTATAATCTTTAAAACCTAATTTTGTATCACCAGAGAGGAGTGGTTTTTTTGCTTTTTTTAAGAAATCTTCTAAATCAATGGGTTCTATAGGACTCTTTTCTCCAGATTTTTTCTTGAAATATTCATTCCAATCGCTAATTAAAGACGAAACCTCTATTGTTTCTTTATCTTCTTTTTTAGTTTCAGCTTTAGTTTCTGGTTTAGTTTCAGCTTTAGTTTCTGGTTTAGTAGTTTCTTTTAGCGGTGTTTCTACGGTTTCTGACCTTTCCTCTACTGAATGAGCCACTATTTTCTCTTCGCCTTTAAATTCTTTTGCTCTTTCCCTATCTTCTACTTTTATTATTAAAGGTCTTCCTGATTTTATACGTATAAATTCTTCTCTTTTATCCCTATATGGATTAGCCTTAGCATCAGTTTTCGCAATTTTGCTATTTATTTCGTCTTTTCTCTGGGTGATAGCCTCTCTTTGCGTCATTATTTGTTTACGGCATTTTGCTATCCTCAGGTCTATATCTCTCACCGCTATCTTGATTTGTTTTTCCGTTCTGCCAAAACCCCTAAGTGCATCTTCTTTTTCTGACTTTTCCTTTTCTTCGTCGTCTAACGCTTTTAATAATTGATTATCTTTCGCATCTGTTATTGCTATTAAAAAGTTTAATTCTTTTTGCTGGGTATGTAATTGTTCTAATTCTTTTTCCATGGGTACGAGCTTTTCATTGTAGCGATTGATAAGTTTATCAGCTATAGCGTCTCTTCTATTAGTAAATAACTTTGTTGTATTATCTTGGGAATCAAATCGTGATCGAATACCTTCTTTTTTACTTAATAATCCATTTTTTTGTTGGCCTAATTTTGTTGATTCTAATTGTAATTTTGCTAATTCTCTTTGGAATGATGGATCGACGGACGTCTTTTGTTGTTCAATAAAAGATGCTATCTCTGTTTTTCTTCCATCTAATGAACTAATTTCTAGATCGAGCCCATCCATTTTATTTTTTAAATCACTGGCTTTTTTTGAGTGCCTATCCATTCTGGATTGATCATAGGCAATCTCTAATTTACCAACTACTCTATTCACTCCTGGAATCCTATAGATACCTTCATAAATCTTACCCATTAATGTTTTCCCCCTATCAGACATTTTACTATAAAAATTTTTATTTTCTGGACTCAAACAATCTGCTATTACGGGATTGATAGCAGGTTTTTGCTCAGGATTTTTGACACCTTCAGTTTCCGGAGTTGTTTTTTTAGGATCTGCTGGCTTATTGTTTAGTCTTTCTTTCATAATATTTATATTATTTTAATTTATTTTTTAATTATTAAGCTATTTATAAAATTTTTGCTGGTTAATTGTTTACTTTATTATAATATGATATTTATTACTTTGCAAGGGATGCCAACCATTTTTCTATACATACGGGTAAAGGGCAATAATTTAGGAAATTTTCAAAAGTGTAGGTAATTTTTTGGGAAGAGCATAGTTATTATACTTAATAGTTGGCAATGTGGCTATTTTTTATAAATTTTAAGTAAATCAGGATGAATAGGCTTATATAATTGCTTCAAAATCTGCTAAATCTTAGGCTAAAACCCAAAAATCAAATTTTGGAGCGGCAGAAGAGATTCGAACTCTCGACCTTCTCCTTGGCAAGGAGACGTTCTACCACTGAACTACTGCCGCATA
>JAPLYJ010000045.1 GCA_026395655.1 Candidatus Parcubacteria bacterium | reverse complement strand
CTTTTTTCATATTCTAAAATTAATTCTTTTTAGATTTTTTAGCTAATGTTTTTAAGCATTTAACACAAACCTTAATTCTTTTACCATCAGCATCTTTAGTCCATTGCAAATTAGGCTGTTGACGATGAGTAGAAGTCGGATTATATCTAGACCTCGCTTTTACTCTATTAACAGCTATATTGTATTTTTTATCACACAAAGGGCACACTTTTGACATGTTTTTTATTTTCTATTAATTTTTTTATTACGCAGACCATAATATATCAGAAAATATCTATATGGTCAATATTTTTAAGAGGCTTTGTTCGCCACTTCCGGATCGAATTTAGCTTAATACCAGGTGGGTTCCCTCATCCAGACTCCACGGAGCCTGGCTCTTTGGGATCCCTTGGAAAATAAATTTGGTCTAAATCGATTCTAGATGCTTTAAACAAAACCTCAATTCCAATATATCTGAACAGAAAATTAAGTCAAGATTAATTAATTTTTAAATGAAGTTCTTTTAATTGTTTAGCATCTAACTCAGAAGGAGAGCCCATCATTAAATCACGACTGTCTCCTGTTTTAGGAAATGCCATTACTTCTCTAATATTAGCTTCATTAGCAAGCAACATAATCAATCTGTCTAAACCCCAAGCAATACCACCATGAGGAGGCGTACCATATGACAAAGCTTCCAACATATGACCAAAATTATTTTCAATCCTTTCTGCGCTATAACCCATAATTTTAAACACGGCTTTTAAGGCTTCTGGTTTATGATTTCTAATACTACCTCCGCCTAATTCATATCCGTTTAACGCTACATCATATTGCGTTGTTAAAATCTTTTCTATATCTTCATATTTGATCAACTGGTCATAATATTCGGGTTTAGGTGCAGAAAATGGATTGTGCGTAAAGGTCCAACTACTATCGTCATTTTTTTTAAAAAAAGGAAAATCTATTATCCAGCAAAAAGCCAAAAGATCTTTATCGTTTTTATCCTTTCTCAAATCTGGTTTGTCTGTTTGATATTTCTCCATGGCTTCCTGATATGACAAACGAGGAAAGGGAATTTCTTGAATTTTCTTTTCGGGCGCAATTTTTGAAATTAAAGAAATCAATAACTTTTCATTTAAAGCCATGACATCTTCCCTTTCTACAAAAGACATTTCTAAATCCATTTGGGTGAATTCCGGCTGCCTGTCTCCCCTGGTATCTTCATCTCTAAAACATCTAGCAAATTGAAAATATTTTTCCATTCCAGCAACCATTAACAATTGTTTGTATTGTTGAGGAGATTGAGGTAAGGCGTAAAAATTACCAGGATACAAACGAGATGGGACAACATAATCTCTAGCACCTTCTGGTGTAGATTTAGTTAAAATAGGAGTTTCTATTTCTAAAAATCCTTCTTGATCTAAATAATCTCTGACAAATTTAACTACTTTGTGTCTTAAGACCATGTTATCTTTCATCCGCTCTCTTCTTAAATCTAAATATCTGTATTTAACTCTGGTTTCTTCTCCTATTTCATACCCAGTACTAGAAATTTCAAAGGGTGGTGTTTTAGCTTCTGACAAAACTTCTATTTCTAATATTTCAATTTCAATTTTACCTGTAATTATACGGTCATTGATCATATTTCCTGGTCGACTATTTACTTTACCTTTAATCTTTAAAACCCATTCAGAGCGTAATTTTTCAGCAATAACATACGCTTCTTTGTGATTAGGTAAAAAAACAGCTTGAATTAAACCGCTGCGATCTCTTAAATCAATAAAAATGATTTTACCGTGGTCTCTGCGGCTATCTACCCAGCCATAAAGAGTAATTTCTTCTCCAATATGATTTAAACTTTCTTTAATTTCAATTCTCATATGTTTTTTTGTTATTACTTTTATAATATATATTTAGAGACTAAAAGTCAAAAACTTTGATTGATTTTCCAAGATTGATTCTTAGTTTCCGAAAAAACAATATTGCCATTTTGATCAGTTCTAAAAATCTGACTACCAATGGCTTCTAAACGCGAAATAGTACCTGGGTCAGGATGGCCATAACTGTTTTTGCCTACTTCAATGATAGCGTAAGCTGGATTAATAACATTTAAAAAAATTGAAGAACTAGCATATTTAGAACCATGATGAGCTACCTTTAACGCTATATATTTAGCTTGACTAACAACACTCATCAACATATCTTCTATCTTAAACCCAATATCTCCGGTAAATAAAAAATTGCCTGTTGGGGTTTGGTAATCTAAAACCACGCTTAAATCATTTGTTGATTTGTTTTCCGAAAACATACCTTTATTGGGATATATAAATTTAATTTTACGATTATCAGAAAAATATATCTCAGCTCCTTGGGCAGCCCAAAAAACAGGTATCTGTTGTTTGATAATCTCGTCTTTAACCATTTTAAAACTTTCATCAAAATTAATAACCCCAGCCATCATTACGCTGCGTACCTTGTATCGTTTTAATATTTCTAACAATCCACCGTAATGATCTTTGTCTTGATTAGATAACACAAAAACATCAATAGTTTTTTCATAAAAAGGCAAAGCTTTGGCCAATGGCTCTAAAATAGAGGCATTAGGTCCTGCATCAATTAAAACATGTCCACCAAAAGTACTGATTAACTCTGAATCCCCTTGTCCTACAGACAAATAAGTAACGGAAGAATTAAACTTAGAAAGATATGAAAAAAAAGACAACCAGAAAAAAGCATTTAAAACTATCAAAATTAAAATTAATATTTTCCAGAATCTAATTTTCATGTGTTCTTTTGTTTTCATTATACGCTAATCTGATTATAAAAAAATATGATATTAAAAGTATAGCTAATTTTAAAACAGGGTGAAAATTAAAAACCAATTGACTAAAAGACAATTTACTAAAAAAATTAACTAAAATTATTACCCATTGACTCGGCCACAAAGCTAAGAAACCCAAAATATTACCTAAAAAAGGCCAAAGCATGCCAGATAATGCCACACAAAAACCTAGAAACATTAACAAAGGTATCAAAGGCACTACTAAAAGATTGGATAAAGGTGCGATTAAAGAAAAAGTATCCTGTTTGTAAAAAATCCAAGGGCTAACCATGGTTAAAGCCGAAGCTGTAGTAGCTAAATTAGCTCTCCAACTTAAAAATGATCTTTTTTCCCCTTTTAAAATTCTTTGCCAAAAAGAACCTAAATATATCAATCCCAAGGTAGCTAAAAAAGATAATTGAAAACCTAAATCTAAAGTAAGAATCAAAGGATTGAATAATAACATAATCACGCCTGCTAAAAGTAAAGCGTTAACAGAATAATACGTTCTAGATATGCGTTGAGCTAAAAGTAAAACCAAAGCCATAATTCCCGATCTAATAACCGAAGCAGAAGCTCCTGTTAACAAACAAAAAACAATGATAGCTAACGAAGAAAAACCAAATGAAATATTTTTTGTAAAACCTAAAAACAAACAAATTTTAGATAAACTTTCTGCTAGGATAGTAAGATTATAGCCTGATACCGCTACGATATGACTTAAACCTACTTGGCGTAAAGCATTGCTAAATTTTGCATCAAAACCAGCTGCAGAATTACCTAAAATCAAACCGCTAACCAAACTCACGGAAGGTTCTGATATGCTTTTATTTAAACTATTTTGAAATGTCTCCCCTGTCTTATATATTACTCTTAAAATACTATTCCCTTGATTATGCCCTAAAACTTTAATTTCCGGATCATACATGGTTAAAAAAATATTGTCTTTTGTTAAATACCCTAAATGTTTATTTAAAGAATCTGTAGCTAATTTCAAAGAACCTTTTAAAAATAAAAGATCTCCGTAAGAAAAATCATATATTTTAGGCAGGGTCACTGAAATTAATTCAGAAGATGGTATTTTTTCTTCGTTTAACCAAGCTTGATCTATTTTAACGTTAAAACGCATATCTGTGTTTTTACCTTGAATCTGACTGATTATCTTCCCTGTTAATGTTACTTCTAAGCCATTTTGCTGATTTAAAACTAAATCATATAAAGGATGATTAACAAAAGGTCTAAAAGATAAATATCTATATACGCCTAATAAACAAAATAATATTAAAAAAATATTAAAAGCTAATTTTTTATTTCCTTTTTTAAATAAAAAAATGCTAAAAAACAGACAAATTAAAATCAGAAAAAATACATATTTAAAAACCGCTTGAAAAAGCGGTCCCAATGATATGCCCAAGATAAATGTTAGACAAAAATATCTAAAAGCTAAAGCCCTGGAAACCATCTCTTTATCCTTTCCCCAGGCTGTTTAACTTATTATCATTTTTAAAAAATAAAAGTCAAATTACCTTGCCTGACAGATTTCAAAAAAAGGTTTCATTTGTAAACAAAGTTCTGTTAATTCAGCCTTGCTTAACCCCCTTAATTGAGAAAAAGAAGCATCTAAATTCTTAATAGGAGAAAACTCTTGGAGAAAATATTTTTGAGCTGGCTTGATTTCTTCTGCAATCTGCCAAAGATCAGCTGCGGTTAAACTCGGATATACCGTGGTACGAAATTCATATGGCAAACCTGATTTTTTAATTAAATCAATGCTTTTTTTTTAATTAAATCAATGCTTTTTTTAATAGCAGATATATCACTATAAATAAATTTCTTGTCCAAAGGTTCTTTGATATCCATGGCGATATAGTCTGCTAATTTATTTTTTAAAACATTTTTTAATATATCAGGGTTAGTACCATTGGTATCTAACTTTATCAAAAATTTCATTTTTTTAAGTTTTCTTAAAAAATCTAAAAGATCAGTTTGTAAGGTAGGTTCTCCTCCTGTCACACATACACCTGATAAAAAATCTTTTCTGCTTTCTAAAAAATCTAAAATTTCTTTTTCGGAAATAATAGGATGTTTTAATATCAAATCGGGTAAAACAATTTCTGGATTATGGCAAAAATGACAACGCAAATTGCAGCCTACTGTAAATAAAGTGGCCGCTACCTTGCCGGGATAATCAACTAACGTTAATTTTTGTATGCCTCCAAAAAGCATGTATGTTTAAAGACTTTTAATTAATATTCTATGATATAAACCTACTATATATCATAAAAATAATTTTTCAAATGATAAAAAGGCAGATAGTTGACATTAAATTCAAATTTACTATAATTATATCATAGTATAATTTTAGTAAAAAGGCTAAAAAACATGTATATTAAGCGCTATTTAGAAGATCTAATTCTAAAATACTTGGATAAACCGGAAATTATAGCCATAGTTGGTCCAAGACAATGTGGTAAAACCACCTTATTAAAAGAAATCGCTGAAAAAGTATCAGGCGATGTTTTTATAAGTTTTGAAGATCAAAGCATCTTAAGTCTCTTCAATAATAATTTAGATGATTTTATCAATATTTATGTTAAAGGAAAAAAGTATATTTTTATAGATGAATTCCAATATGCCAAAGACGGTGGTAAAAAATTAAAATATATATTTGATCATTTCCCTATTAAGATTTTTATCTCAGGGTCTTCTAGCATAGATCTCACTGTTAAAGTATTAAAATATCTAGTAGGTCGCATTTTTATATTCAACCTATACCCTCTAAATTTTTTGGAGATTCTTAGCTACAAAGATAAAAATTATTATGACTATTTAAAAGAAAAACAAGGTATTTTCTGGAAAAATTTTGAAACAGAGATTAGCCCTGAAGCCCATCAAAAATTAATGAATTTTTACGAAGAATATTTAATTTACGGTGGCTACCCCCGAGTAGTAATTTCAAGCAGCATAGAAGAAAAAAAAGAAGTCTTAAAAAACATATATAACACTTATTTTTTACGAGAGGTTAAAGATATATTAGGTTTAATTGATGATTATAAATTATCAAACTTAATTAAGGGTCTAGCCTTACAGATAGGCAACCTAGTATCCTACAATGAGCTTTCAGACCTATCTGGATATGATTATCTCTCCTTAAAAAAATATCTTGGTTTCATCCAAAAAACTTTTGTAGCAGATTTAATCAAGCCTTATTTTAATAATAAAAGATTAGAAATCGTAAAAACTCCAAAAGTTTATTTCTATGATACAGGCTTACGTAATGCAGTAATAAACGATTTCAGACCATTAGACGAACGTACAGATGCCGGTGCCCTTCTAGAGAACGGCGTGTTCCAACAGTTAACCAAAACAGAATATACTTATAACTTCTGGCATTCAAAACAAAAAGCTGAAATTGATTTTGTGATAAACTTGGGGCAAAACAAAAAACTAGCATTAGAGGTAAAAAATAAGGCTCAGATATTATCCAGCTCTATTTTTAAAAAATATTACCCAGAGATAAAATTATTCGTCTTGTATAGAAAAATTGCTTCGCAAACACTATTAGATAATCACCCTATATATATTATTTAATAAATAATTTGATACAAGGTGTAAATTTTTACAATTTAAATGTCTGACGTAATCTGAATTCTTCTTGTTTACCTTTGTGCCATTGTCTGATGGGTCTAAGATATCCTACGATACGAGAATATACCTCACAAGGCTGTTCTACCACACATAGCGGACAAGTAAAATGCTGACCCGATATATATCCATGATGCGGGCAAACGGAAAAGGTAGGTGTTAAAGTAAAATACGGTAATTTGAATTTTTCAAAAATAGTTTTAATTAAATTTTTAACAGCGGAAGGATCAGATATTTCCTCTCCAATAAAACCATGAAAAACTGTACCACCGGTATATTTCGTTTGTAATTCATCTTGTAATTTTAAAGCTTCAAAAAGGTCATCAGTATAATTAACAGGTAATTGTGTAGAATTAGTATAATACGGTTCATTTTCTCCGCCGGTAATAATATCTGGGTATCTTTTTTTATCCAAAATAGCCAAACGGTAAGAAGTACCTTCTGCTGGCGTAGCTTCTAAGTTATAAAGATTACCTGTTTCTTCTTGATATTTAATTAATTTTTCACGCATGAAATCTAAAACCTGTAAAGCAAAACTGTGTCCTACCTTTGTACCTATATTAGTTTCTAAGAAATTTTCCAAAGCTTCGTTCATGCCTATTAAACCAATGGTAGAAAAATGATTCCCCCAGAATGATCCTCTTAATTTATAGACACCTTCTAAGTAATACCTGGTATATGGATACAAACCTTTGGAAGAAAGGCTTTCTAAAGTTTTTCTTTTGATTTCCAAACTATCACGAGCTAAATCCATCATCTTAGACAAACGATCAAAAAATTCTTTTTTTGTTTTAGAAAGATATCCAATCCTGGGTAAATTAATAGTCACTACACCCATAGAACCTGTTAAAGGCGCTGCTCCAAAAAGTCCGCCTCCCCTTTTATACAATTCCCGATTGTCTAAACGCAAACGGCAACACATTGATCTAGCATCTTCTGGATTCATATCAGAATTAACAAAATTACTAAAATATGGAATACCATATTTAGCTGTCATCTGCCAGATACCTTCATAATCTTTGTTGTCCCAATCAAAATCTTTGGAAATATTATAAGTAGGAATGGGAAAAGTGAAAACTTGGCCAGAAGCGTCTCCTTCAGTATACACTTCACAAAGAATACGATTTAACATATTCATCTCTTCCTGGAATTGGCCATATGTTTCTTTTTGTCTTACTCCACCATAGATAACTGGCATTTCTTTTAAAGTACTAGGTACTTGTAAATCTAAAGCAATATTAGTAAAAGGCGTTTGAAAACCTACTCTGGTAGGCACATTACAATTAAAAAGAAACTCTTGCAAAGCTTGTTTTACTTCAACAGCAGATAGTCCATCATATTTGATAAACGGGGCTAGCAAGGTATCAAAATTAGATACAGCTTGGGCACCAGCAGATTCACCTTGTAAGGTATAGAAGAAATTAACTAATTGACCTAAAGCTACACGAAAATGTTTAGCTGGTTTAGATTGAATTTTCCCCGGTACGCCTCTAAATCCTTTTATTAAAAGATCAGCTAAATCCCAACCACAGCAATACGTAGACAAGATATCTAAATCATGAATATGAAAATCACCATCATTGATAGCTTTACGAATCTCAATGGGATAGATATGATTTAACCAATATTTTTTAGTAACATGCGCAGCAACATAATGATTTAAGCCTTGTAGAGAATAAGTCATATTGCTATTCTCTTTAACTTCCCAATCTAATTCTTTCAAATAATTATCTACCAATCCTAAAGCTTCTTCGCTAGCTACTTTGGCTTCTCTAATTTGACGATGCTGTTCACGATATAAAATATATGCTTTAGCTGGTTCAACAAAGCCTTCTAGAATTAAAACTTCTTCTACTACATCTTGAATCTGTTCTACCTGAGGTATTTCTTTAGATTTAAATCTACGATTTAAAATCCGAATAACTTTTTGACTTAATTCTTTAGCTTTTTTCTTGTCCCCTTCCTCAGTAGCGGTTAAAGCTTTGTAAATAGCATCTTCTATTCTTTTTACAATAAAAGGTTGCTTAAGACCTTCTCTACTTTGTACCTCTTTGAGGTGATTGATGAATTTGGGGGACATATTTTTTAAAATTTAATTGTGAAATATAATTTTTTACAAAACTTTAAACTAGCGACTTTACAAAGTCTAAGCTATTTCAAAAGATTTTTCTTTTTAAGAAAAGCTGGTATTTCTAATTCTTTTTCTTGTTCCTCGTCCCAACTTTCTATCAAAGGTTTGGTTATAATAGTCTCGCTAGCTACAAACATTTTTGATTCTAAAGGCAAATGATTAAAAAGACCACTCGTTGCTCCGTCAAAACCACCAGCAATGACAGTTACCTTGATTTCACCCTTTGCTAAACTATTGTCATATACAGCTCCAAAAATAACCTTAGCATGTTTGTCTATTGATTCTGTAATAGCCCTAGCAGCTTCATTAATTTCCACTAAAGACATATCACTAGTACCACTAATGTTAAAAAGCACTCTGGTAGCTCCATCAATCGAGATATCTAACAAGGGAGACTGTATAGCAGCTTGTGCTGCCTTGAGAGCCCTTTCTGCGCCTTTAGCCTTACCTATTCCCATTAAGGCCTTACCAGCCCCTTCCATGGTTGTTTTAATGTTAGCGTAGTCTATATTGATAATACCGGGAAAAGTAATGAGGTCTGAAATACCTTGAACACCTTGTCTTAAAATATCATCTACCAAACCAAAAGCTTTCAAAATGGGGGTATCTTTGTCTATTAAATTAAACACTCTGTCATTGGGTATGGTCACAATAGCGTCTACTCTGTCTTTTAATCTCTGCCATGCTTCTTCAGCAATATCAGTTCTTTTAGTACCTTCAAAGCTAAAAGGTTTAGTCACTACAGCAATAACTAAGGCACCATTTTTTTTAGCAGCTTCTGCTACTACTGGAGCAGCGCCTGATCCAGTACCACCTCCTAAACCACAAGTTAAAAAGACTAAATCAGTTTTAGCTAAAGCAGCTTCAATTTCTTCTCTGCTTTCTTCTGCTGATTGACGACCAATCTCAGGATCCATACCAGCGCCTAACCCACGAGTTAAATTACGTCCAATATTGATTTTTAAATCAGCTCTGTTGTGTTGTAAAGCTTGAGCGTCAGTATTGATAGCAATCAATTTAATATCTTTAATTTTTTTACCAAAAATACGATTAACTACATTGCCTCCAGCTCCACCCACACCCACTACTTTAATATTAACCCCTGCGGAAAAATGAGGTTGTTTAATAATTTTTTCTTTTTTAAATTCTACATGTTTTTCTTTAACAGGATTACTCTTTGCTTTGTGTTTTTTAAATAATATTGGTTTTTCTCTCACAACTATTTTTTTTGTTTTATGTTTTTTTGTCATATAGCTATTTATGGTATAAAATTTTTAAAAAATTTAACCACGGGCTCTATAAAAGAACGATTAGAAACCATCTTACTTTCCCCTCCGTCTAAATATGTTAATACTAAACCTAAAGCTTTGATAAAGGCAGGATTTTCATTTTCCCCATACCCATTGAATTCACCAGAAGCCATACGTACTGGTAATTTTAATTTATCTTTAGCTAAAGCTAAAAGCCCTGGAATCTTAGCTCCTGCGCCAGAAAGAACAGCTCCAGCTGGTAACTTAGCATATTTCCCTATTTGTTTTAAATCGCTATTAATAAAATCAAAAGATTCTTCTAAACGAGCTTCAATAACTTTTGCTAATTCTTTTTTAGAAAAAACTTCATCTGCACTACCAGAGGGATATTTTGATAAATTAAATATTTCTTTTTTAGGTCCTTTGCTAGGAAAAGCTGAGCCATAATCAAGTTTAACTTGTTCTGCAATTTCTATAGAAGATTTTAAAAATACCGCGATATCTTTAGTAATATAACAACCACCTACTGGAAAAACATTAGCATGAATTAAACTATCTTCTTCAAAAACAGAAAAACTAGTTGTTCCCCCTCCAAAATCTATATTAATCACCCCTGCTTCTTGATCTTGCTTGGAACATGAACCTCTGGCTGAAGCTAATGGTCCGGCAATATAGTTATCAATTTTTAAATCATTATTTTCTAAGCATTTGTCTAAATTGTGTACTGCCTGAGAAAAAGCATCAATTACCAAACAATCTACTTCTAATTTTGTACCTTTCATGTCTGAAGGATTGGTAACAGCAGTGCCATCTACAATATATCTTCTTGGCACCGTGTGAAGTACATGTCTGTTTGCGTTAGAAGAAGAAGCTTTAGAAATTTTTAAAACCCTATCAATATCTTCATCTGAAATTTGACCGTCTGCTCGAGATACCATGATCATACCTTTGGCTGCCCTGGTAGCTAATTCTCCGCCCACTGACACTATCGCTCTGTTAATATTAATACCCACCATAGCTTCCATCTCGGATAACACAGTAGCTAAAGATTTAGTTGCTTCGGGTAAGTCTTTAACCATGCCTTTATACATCCCTGCTGAAGGTCTAGACAAACTTAACAATACTTCTGGTCCTTCTTTTTTTAAAGCCAATAAAATAGCATAAATGTTAGATGTCCCGATGTCTAAAGCTAAGATGGTGTTTTTCATATTTTAATGAAGTTGTCTTTTTGAAATGTTTTCTAAAATGTTTTTTTCTTTTTGCTCCATTTTTTTTGTTTGAGATTCTTTTTCATGGCTATACCCGTAAAGGTGCAAAACGCCATGAATCAAGATGCTGTCTAAATATTTATCATACGCTATCTTGTATTCTTTTGCCTTTTTTTTAATTTGCTTAGGACAAAGGAAGATATCCCCTAGATGCTTTTCTTTCAAATCTTTACCCCTCCATGATAGAACATTTTCTCTTTCATCGCAAAAGGTCAATATGGTAGTAGCTTCATCTTTCTGGCGCCAAATATCATTATAATTTTTGATAGCTTTTTCTGTAATTAAGATGATACTTAATGAAACTGATTTTTTTTCTTTTAAAGCAGAAAAAATTATATTTAAACGATTTTTAAGATACAAGGAACTTAATGTTTTTTCTTTAGAAAAATCAAAAAAATTAAGTTCCATCTCATCTAATTAATACCTTCGAGATTTCTTGACTGGTGGTAAGCCTAATTTTTTTCTAAGATCTACTTTTTTAATCACTGCTATTTTATGAAGAGCAGAAACCTTGCGTTGAGCTTTGTTAGGTTTGTTTAATTTAAATCTTTTTTTGCGAGCAGAAAGTAAAACACCGCTACGTCTGATATGAGAGGTAGCGCGATAGAGAAAAGCTGAGCTATTCTCCCCTTCTTTCTTTCTAATAGTGATAGCCATATATTATTTTTTTAATTTAATTTTCTTTTTTTAATCTTTCTTTTAACTCTAATATTATCTTATCAATTGGTATGGTTTCTTGCAAACCCGATTCCATGTCTCTCAAAATCACCGTACCGTCAATTACTTCTCTCTGACCTAAGATTAGACAATATTTAACCCGACTATGATCAGCATTTTTTAATTGCGATCTTAGACTGTCTCTACCTAAAGAACTTTCTACTGAAATATTATTCTTTCTAAATTCTTCTAAAAGACCAAAAATCTGTTTTTTAGCTGATTCACCTAATTGAACAAGATATACTTTATTCTTATGATATGTTTCTGTTTTTTTATTCCTTAATTTCAATTGATAAACAATCCTATCCACGCCAAAAGCAAAACCCACAGCTGGTTTTTTAGGTCCACCTAAAATTCCTACTAAACCATCATAACGTCCACCACCACCTAAAGCTAAGGAGCCGGCGTCATCATTACTCCAAACTTCAAAAACTGTTTTGGTATAATAATCTAAACCACGTACTAAGTTAGGATTTAAATTGTAAGGGATCTGCATTTCATCTAAATATTCTAAAAGATGCTCAAAATGCCCCCGACATTCTTCACAAAGCTTATCAAACAAAGGAGGTAAATTCTCTCTTAAAGCTATACAAGATTCATTTTTGCAATCTAAAATTCTTAAAGGATTAATTTTCAATCTGCGTTTACAATCAGAACAAAGCTTACTAGCTTTTGTTCTATAAAATGTTTTTAAGAATTTTTTGTAAGCTGGCCTACAATCTGGACAGCCGATACTATTTAATTCTATATGAATATTTTTAATACCTAATTCATTTAAAATCAACCAAACAGCTTGAATAATTTCAGCGTCAGCAGCTGCGTTTTCTTCTCCTATCATCTCTAAACCAAATTGAAAAAGCTGACGATATCTACCTGCCTGAGGTTTGTCATATCTAAACATGGGGCCATAGTAAAAAAGCTTGACTGGCTGAGGCCAATTAAACATGCCATTTTCAATATATGAACGGATAACTGAAGGTGTACCTTCTGGCCTTAATGCTAAAAAATCACCACCTTTAGTTTTTAAAGTATACATTTCTTTTTCTACAATATCAGTGCCCAATCCTGTGCCTCTAATAAAAATATCAGCGTCTTCTAAAAGAGGTGTGTCTATTTTTTTAAAACCATAAAAATCAGATACATCCTTGGCTTTGTTATAAAATCTATCCCACCAGACTTGTTCGTCAGGTAGAATATCATGCATACCCTTAGGTGCTGTATAAACTTTTTTCTTGCTATTTTTTCCTTCCATATATTTTTAAAAAATAAATATGTTATAACGCAGGTTCATATGTAGGTACGCTAAAAGCCGAAGCTTTGTTAAACGGGAACAATCTTAAAAGTACTCGACCAGTAATTTTGTCTTTGGACATAGGTCCCCAATTGCGAGAGTCATAGGAAAGATGACGATTATCTCCTAACACAAAATATTCATTAGGTTTTAAAGTAATTTTTAAATTACCCTGTGTTTTTTCATCAGGAGCTAAATATGCTTCAGAAATCTTTTTACCATTTTGCTGATCACCTTGAAAAACTGTTAACACTTCATCTTCCAAAGATATTGTTTCATTAGGTAAGCCAATCACTCTTTTAATGTAATAGCTTTTTAGATCTGGGGATTTGAAGACGATTACCTCGCCTCTCTCTGGTGCCCTGAAACGATATGACAATTCATCAATAATAAGATAGTCACCATCATAAAAATTCGGCTCCATGCTTTGGCCTTTAACAAAAAAAGGTTGAATTAAGAAATATCTGATTGGCAAAACAATAGCCAACGCTATTAAAAAAACCTCTGCTGTCTCTAAAATAAAACTTTTGATAACCCCTTTCATGTTTATATTTAATAAAAGAATATCACATCTATCATTCTAAATCAAATATTTGAATTAATGTTTCTTTTCTGATAAATTAGAAGATGCATATATGAAAATTTGGTTGAAATATTTTTGTTTTTTTCTAATTTCTTTAACCCTAATCGGCTTTGTTTTATTTTTATATTGGGGTATTAAAAACGAAAAACAAATTACCGTTTTTGGAGAAAAAATAGAAAGCTTAAAACCGTCCCAAGGAGACACCGGTAATATTTTAGATTTCAATCTTCTAATTTTAGGCAAAGCCGGAGAAGCTTCTTACGGAGGTGAACTCACTGACAGTCTGGCTTTAATGCATGTCGACGGATATAACAAAAAAGTCACTCTCATTAATATCCCCAGAGACCTTTGGGTTAATGTTAATGATAGAAATTATTCTTCTAAAATTAATGCTTTATATTTAATTGAAAACAGCAATCCTAAAAAAGCAAAAACATTTGAATTAATTAAAACAAAAGTAACTGAAATTACCGGTTTAGATGTAGACAATGTTATCGTGTTTGATTTACAAGGTTTTCAAGAAATTGTCGATGCCATTGGTGGTATCAATATATATTTAGAAAATGACTTTGTAGACCCACAAATGAGAGATCCGGATAATCGTAATCAAATTTTTGTCATCAAAGCAGGCTGGAGATATTTAGATGGTAAAACCACAGGTTGGTTCATTCGTTCCAGATATGCCCCAGATGGAGATTTCACCCGCATTAAACATCAACAATTAATTTTTTCAGCTATAAAAAATAAGATAGGCGGACTCTTGAATCTCTGGGACGTACCTAAAATTTTTAAATTATATCAAGCACTTCAGAAACATATGGTTACAGATTTAAGCTTTGACGACCTTATTAAATTAGCTAAATTTTCCCAAAACTTAAAAGAAGAAAACACCCAATATCTAGTTCTTTCCAATAGAGCGCCAGACAACCTTTTAATAACTAGCTCTTTCCCCTCTACTGATCCAGATGGTAACTATATTAACGCCTATGCACTCATTCCACAACTAGGTTTTGAAAAATACACAGATATACAAAAATATATCTCTGGAAAATTACCTTGATAATTTTAATTTTAAAATATACCATATAAGCATATGCAAGCACTCATCGGATTAGGTAACCCAGATAGAAAATATCAGAACAACAGACACAATGCGGGTTGTATTTTTTTAAATTGGTTCAAAGATACATACCCGGAACATTGTTCAGATTGGATTGATCAAAAAAAAATATCAGCAGAAGTATCTCAAAGTGAAAAATTGATTTTGGTAAAACCAAAGACATATATGAATGAATCTGGTAAAATTATTAATCCTCTAAAAAAATATTTTCATTTAGCTAACAATGAAATCATTCTTTTCCATGATGATAGTGATTTAATAATAGGACAATTCAAAATCAGCTTGAAAAAAAGTTCAGCTGGTCACCATGGTGTAGATTCTGTTTATGCACACTTAAAAGACAATGATATTAAAAGAGTCCGTATTGGCATCAGGCCTCTTTTAGAAAAAAAACGCCAGAAAGCAGAAGATCTGGTATTAAAAAATTTCCGTCCTGAAGAAAAAGAAATCTTGACCTCCGTTTTTAAATCAATAACAACGCGTTTATCCCTAATAGGATAGCAAATTGAATTAAAATTTTGATAGCCCACAATCTATCTCTTTTTTGGTCTTTAAAAAGTTCCGTAACGAAATAATACCAAAACAAAATTATTAAA
>JAPLYJ010000024.1 GCA_026395655.1 Candidatus Parcubacteria bacterium | reverse complement strand
TATTAAAAATGAAAAAACCAATGAAGAAGAGATTGGTTTTGACAGAGCGCATGTTTCTGGTCATATTAGCGGTATAGAATTAAAAGAAGTTTTAGAAAATATCAAACCTAAAATGTTGATTCCTATTCATACTGAATATCCCGAAGAATTTCAAAAAATCTATGATCGTGATAAGATTAAGATAGTGAAAAAAGGTGAGACGATAACAATTAATTAAACAAAAATGATTGTTGATGGTAAACAATTAGCTCAAGAGATTATTGAAGGTTTGAAGCTTGAATTCAATAAGATAACAGGTAAAACACGTTTAGCTGTTGTTTTAGTAGGTCAAGATCCTGCTTCCTTATCTTTTATCAAACAAAAACAAAAAATAGCCCAAACACTAGGTATTGAATTTAAGCTATATCAATACCCAGAAGACATTAAAGTCAAAGATTTAAGAAAAAAGGTAGGTGAGATTTGTAAGGTTACTGCTAATAAAGGGGTAGTGGTGCAATTGCCTTTGCCTAGTCATATTAATAATCAAGTTATTTTGAATGCCATTTTAAAAGAAAAAGATGTTGATGTACTTTGTGAAAAAAATCTAGGTGCGTATTATTTAAATCGTTTAAATGTTTTACCCCCAGTAGTTTCTGTTATCGCATATATTATTAAAAAATACGAGGTAGATGTATCAGGTAAAAATGTTTTAATTATTGGTAGAGGTAATTTGGTAGGTAAGCCAGCTAGCATGTATTTTATTAACCAAGGTGCTACGGTTATTTCTACTAATAAACATACATCTGATTTAGAAAGTTTTATTAAAAAAGCAGATATTATTGTTTCAGGTGCAGGTCAGCCTAATTTAATTAAAGGAGATATGGTTAAAGATGGAGTAGTTATTTTTGACGCAGCCGTAGTAGAAGAATCAGGTAAATTAAAAGGTGATTGTGATTTTGAAAGTGTATCAAAAAAAGCATCTTTAATTACTCCTGTGCCTGGTGGGATAGGTCCCATGACTGTAGCTATGTTATATATGAATTTATTAATTTTAATTAAAAAATAAAATTATATGAAATATTATCAAATTATAGGAGGACAACCTTTGAAAGGAGAAGTTACAGTCTCTGGGTCAAAAAATTCAGTTTTAAAAATTATCATTGCTTCTTTGCTTTCTAATGGCAAATGCATTTTATCTAATGTCCCTAAGATTAGAGACGTAGAAATTACTTTAGAAATGTGTCAAGCGTTAGGTGCAACTTACAAATGGATCAAGGATGATGAATTAGAAATTGATAGCACTAATCTTAATGCTTATACTATCCCGTTAGAATATCGCGATAAATTAAGAGTACCCATTCTTTTTCTAGGTCCGCTTTTACACCGTTTTGGTCAAGCTGAGATTCCATCTCCTGGGGGATGTAATATTGGTAAAAGACCCGTTGATTTTCATATTGAAGGGTTAAAAGCTTTAGGAGCTGAAATTGAATATGCTGATAAGTTCTATTCTGCCAAAGCTTCAAATTTAAAAGGAGCTTGTATTGAATTACCTTTTCCCAGCGTAGGAGCTACAGAAAATATCATGATTACAGCTACCCTAGCTAAAGGTAAAACTGTTATCAAAAATGCAGCTATAGAGCCAGAAATAGAAGATTTAGCTATTTTCTTACAAGCCATGGGTGCTATTATCTACCAAGATATTAATCGTACTTGGGTAATAGAGGGAGTAGGTAAATTACATTCTGCTAATTATAAAATCATGCCAGACAGAATAGAAGCTGCTTCTTTTGGTATTGCAGCTTTAGTAACTGGAGGCGATATATATGTTAAAGGCGCTAATCAAGGTCAAATGCTTGCTTTTTTAAATTGGTTGCGCAAAGCTAAGGGAGAATTTGAAGTTCTAGAAGAAGGTATACGTTTTTTTGGAGGCACACAAAATTTAAAAGCTGTAGCTTTAGAAACTGATGTACATCCTGGTTTTATGACAGATTGGCAAGCCCCTTTT
>JAPLYJ010000005.1 GCA_026395655.1 Candidatus Parcubacteria bacterium | reverse complement strand
GAAAAAGCAGGAGAAGAAGCTGTATATGAGATAGGGGCTTTAAATTTACCACCTGAGATAGTATATCTTTTAGGACGTTTAGCATATCGTACTAGTTATGGTCAAAATGTTTTGCTCCATTCTATAGAAGTAGCTACTTTTAGCCGTATGTTAGCTGCTGAATTAGGTGCTAATGTAGATATAGCTAAAACAGCTGGTTTGTTACATGACATTGGTAAAGCCGTAGACCATGAGATAGAAGGAGCACATTTAGAATTGGGTATTAAGATCTTACAGAAATACAATATCAGACCTGAGATTATCAAAGGCATGCAATCTCATCATGAAGATTTTCCTACAGAAACGATAGAAGCTGCTATTGTAAATACCGCAGATGCTTTATCAGCAGCTAGACCAGGAGCACGTAGAGAAACTTTAGAAAAATATATTAAACGATTAACAGATTTAGAAAGAATTGCTACATCTTTTGAAGGTGTAGAAAAAGCCTATGCTATTCAAGCAGGTAGGGAATTGCGTATCTTTGTTTTTCCAGACAAGATTGATGATCTAGGTGCCATGAAGTTAGCTAGAGATACTGCTAATAAGATAGAAGCAGAAGTTAACTATCCAGGAGAAATCAAAGTCATGGTTATTAGAGAAACCAGGGTAATAGAATTTGCCAAATAATTGTGGATTACAAGTTTGCTTTATCTAAGCCAGATTTGGTATAATAAGAGCAAATAAACATTAAAACCCTGAGTTTTAAAGGTCGAGATCAGGGTAAAAAACAAAATTAATTTTAATATATTAAATAATATGACCAAAGAAAACTTAGCAGAAATTGTAGTAGCTAAGCTAGAATGTTCTAAGAAAGACGCTGCTGAATTAATTAATGAAATTTTTGATGGTATAGCAAAAACCTTGTCTCACGAAGAAGATGTTACAGTAACAGGTTTTGGTACCTTTACTGTTAAAAGAAGGGCTGCTCGTATGGGTGTTAACCCTAGGACTGGAGAAAAAATCAGCATTGCTGCTACTAAAGTGCCTAAATTCAAAGCAGGCAAAGGTTTGAAGGATGCAGTAAAATAAATTTAAATACATTGGTTTTCAAAAACTCTGCAAATTGCAGAGTTTTTGTTTTCCTTATTCTGTTTTAGTCTCGTCTTTTTGTTTCTCAGCCAAACTTAATATGATATGTCTTGATTTTCTATCTAAGGAAATAATGGTAAATGGATATGTTTGGTCTATAGCTAGCTCATCTGTTTTTTCAACAGAATGAGGGTGTTTGTAGATACCAATAATATCAGGTTCTAACTCTACTAAATATCCAAAATTGCCTTGATGAGCTACTTTGCCTGGATAGGCTTCTCCTACTTGGTATTTTTTCTCTATTTCTTCCCAAGGATCAAGCTTTAAAGTTTTGAGAGACAAGGAAACGCGATTGTTATCCATGCTGATAATTTGAGCTTTAATGCTCTCTCCTTCTTTAATAAATTCAGAAGGATTAGCTACCAGTTTATAATCAAATTCGGAAATATGAACAAGACCATCTATAGAAGGATCACCAAATTTTACAAAAGCTCCAAAGTCAGTAATTTTAGAGACAACGCAATCAACGATATCGTTTATTTTGTATTGTGCAATCAAATCTTTGATATCTCCGTATTCAGCTGCTTTTTCTGAGAGAATTAATTTTTGACTATTAGGTTCTACGTCTAGAATTTTAACTTTAAATTCTTGCCCTATTAATTTTTTTAATTCTTCAGCTACACGTTCCTTTTCTCCACCTTCTACTTTGGGATAATGATTGCTGGTTAATTGTGAAGCAGGTAAAAAACCTTTTAATCCTAAAACTTCAGCCATGAGCCCACCGGAATTAGAATCTACGATTTTAACGCTGGTAACCTCGTTGTTTTTGGCCATTTCTTTTAAAATTTGCCAATTTTTCTCCTTACTGATGTCTTTTAGAGACAATTCAACAAAACCGTCGTCATTTTCGTCTTCGTTAACTCTAGCAGAAACAAGATCTCCTGGTTTCAAGTCTTTTATGGTATCTTTGGCTTTAAAATATTCTTCACCACGTACGATACCCGTACCTAAAATCCCGAGATCTACAAAAAGGCAACGGTTCTTTTTTTCTAAGACCGTACCTTCTACCAGCTCGCCAGGCTTTTGCCGGCTCTGGGCACTAAACAAATTGTTAGTTTTTTTAAACATAGTGCCGGAGGAGTGAATCGGACACTCGACGCAATGCTCTTCAGGCATTCGCTCTACCACTGAGCTACTCCGGCCAATATGGCTTAAAATTTAGATTGTGTTTATTCTAACCATAATTTGAAAAAAATTCAAGATTATGGGCAAATGTGGGCGCATCCCGATTCGGACGGGAGGCCTTCTGCGTGTAAAGCAGACGCTCTAACCAGCTGAGCTATGCGCCCGTAAAATTAAATCTAGCATTTCTTTGTTAAATAGTAAATCTAGGAGTGTAAAAAAGATTTGATTTTTTTGCGACCATGGTAAAAGAAGGTAGCCATTTTATCAATAGTTAAAATGTAAGATTCGGAATAATTTAAATATTTACCACCGTATCTTTTTTTGTAATCTGTTATTTTAGAGTAGTCTTTATATATATGAGGATAATCAGAATTGTAAACACCACCAAATGAATATGAGGTACATTTTTTTTCTTGAGCAGTTAAAATAGATTGCCATTGAGCTAAATAGGTGGGATTTAATTGTCTGTATTTGTCAGAAGAAGCTCCAAAAACCCAATTAGCTACATTTCCAAAATAGAATACAACATTGATAGCTAAAATTTCGTTTTCGTATTTAGTGATAAAAAGTTCTAAATCAAGATCAACTTCATTTTTAAAAAGTGATTCATAATATGAATAAGGATGCAAAGAAAATTTACCTCTTTCACTAGTTTCTAACATTAATTTATAGAAAATATCTAAATAATTAAAAATTTCTTTGCCTAAGATTTTTTAAATCAAGAACCCATTCAAATCTAGGTTGAAAATATGAAGAACGATAACTTTCTAAAGGAGCTTTTTGCCATTGTTTGTGTTTTAAAAAATCAATGTTTTGTGGCCAAGGATCAATTCTAATAAACATGACTTTTTCTTTTTTACCGATTTTTTCTATTTCAGAAAGTAAAAAGATTTCTTGGTCTAGAGACAATGGCTCTTTGATAATAGGGCCATGGGGGATATAGAGATATTTTTGATGATAGGGTAAAGGACAAATAATTATCTGACAGCTAGCTAAAATTTTGTTTTCATCTCTGAGTTGATAAGGATTGCACTAAAGGAGGAAAATCAATAGTCTCAATATACTCATCATAAGATGTTTTATCAGTTATAGACGTAAATTTTAAATTGTTTTCTTCTGGATTCATACGATATGGTTAACAGTTATATTTTTTAAAAATAATTAAAACATTAAAATTAGATGATTCTTGTTTATTAATAAAATTTTAACAAATTTTTTCTTTGACGGCAAATTCTGATAATAAAAATTGGCTCATTTTGAGCCAATTTGTAAGAGAGAGGGGGGTTGAATTTCAACCCCCCTGTTATTTAGAGGTTTATGATGTGAGTCGTTTCGATAACGACCCTTCCTTTGTCGTAGAGGACTATGTGCCCTCTAGCGTTGAATTCTATCCGGTCTCCGCTCCATTTCCCTGGGTCTACTACCGATGATTGACCCGATCGCACAGCCACTTTCGTGAGCTTGTACGTTCCTGGAACCGTGGACTCGACTAGATAGACCGAAGTCCTGGTCATCAATATCATAATCGATACCTCCTTTCTTTTTTAATATCTAACCTTAACATATATTAACTATATCTGTCAAGAGTTAGCGGTAAGATAAAAACTAAGATTTATTTAAAATAACTATGAGAGATATTATATGAGAGATATTAAAATGGTAACGATTTGGGTAATTAAACCTACAAATCTATATTTAAATGGTAATTGCCATTTATTTTTGTGATGAGCCCAACTATGGCAGGCATGGATTTGTTTGAAAAAAGGTAGTTGCCTTAATTTGTAGCTCCAGAAAGGAGAGTTATCTATAACATCTATCAAGATAGCACCCATAGCTCCTAAAATAATATTTAGAGCAATAGCTTTTTCTGCTAAATTAGCTAAAAATAATATTAATATTGATCCCAGGATAACATCAGAGAAAATGATTAAATAATTTTTTAATTTTTCCTTTCTTTCTTTTTTATCAAAGCTACCTAAGTCCCAGTGAGGTAAAGCATCAGTTACTAGATGGCTTGTAATACCTAACCCTAGTGCTAAAAATGGGTTTTCAACACAGGAACCAATGGCAGCACCGATAAATAGATGAGCAGTAGCAATCATATTTCCGTATTATATCAAAAAAACAGCATTTGTGTTAGAGACGCCTAGATTTTAAATATTTTAATTTTTTAATAACAGTATTGTTCAATAATGTAAAAGAGAGGTATAATATTAATGACTATATGATTAAAATCCTATGAAAAATATAAAAGTTGATTTTAATAGAGAAAAAGAATGGTGGGATGCTAAGGCTTCCAAAGAGGGAAAAGATTTAGCCGATGAGTCTATTAATCGTGTTTTACGTTGGCGTGAAATTGAGAAGCATTTAAAAGGAGTAAGAACTATACTGGAAGTAGGCGCGGCTACTGGTGCTTTTTCCATTCCTTTAGCTAAACGAGGTTTTATAGTAACTCATGTTGATTTTTCTTCTGAAATGTTAAAAATTGCAAAAAGAAAAGCAAAAGGATTGAAAAACATTACTTTTATTCAGGCGAATTCTACAGATCTTTCTAAATTTGATGATCGTTCTTTTGATTTAGTCCTAAATATGGATGGTGCTGTTTCTTTTGCTGGTTCAAAAGCAGATCAGGCGATAAAAGAAAGTTGTCGTGTTACTAAAAAGACTCTTATTTTAACAGTTTCAAATTTAGCTGAGTTGATCGTAATTTTAACAAATTCAAGCTTAGAGGTTTCAAATATATTCATGAAAGCGGTATATGCCATGTTTAATGAAGGTTTGTGGCATCAAAAAATGTTTAAAGACAATGGCCTCCTTACAAGAGAAACAAAGCAAGAATATTTTGGAGCATTAAAAGCATATTCGTCAAATCAATTAAAAAAAATACTTGAAAAAAATCATATGCGGGTGACAAGGATTGGCGGGTTGGGCTCTTTGGCTAATCTTTGTAGGATAGAAACAATTAAAAAAGTTAAAAAGAATAAGAAACTTTTTAATGAATTTGTAGAACTTTGTGATAAGTTTGATAAAGAGATAATGCCTGATGGTCCTGGCACTAGACAAAGAGCTGGATTAATCGCAGTAGCAAAACCAAAATTATAGAAAATATGGCATTGCGATGAAAAGAAGTGTTTGTATGGTTTAACGCACCAATATCTGAGGATCTGGCATTTTAGTTTGTAAAAGAGCTACTTTACAATTCTCAATAAAGCGGTTGACAATTGATATCCATATAGTTGACAATTACTTGACAATTATCAATGAGTTTGTAATAGTGTAGATATGAGTATACAGGAACAAGGAAAAAGAATAATAGATTTAGTAAAAATACGAAGGAAAATAAAGACGAGAGACATAGTCGCCTTGTTTAGGGTATCTCGGCAATATGTAAATTTGTTATTAAACAATTTAATCACAGAAGAGAAGCTTATTAAGGTGGGCTCGACAAAAAATGCTTTTTATGTTTTACCTCAATACGCATCTGGCCATTTAGAAATATTCCCAACACGGGTATTCAAAAGACTTAAAAATTCTCATCTCGAGGAGTATAGAGTTTTAGAGCAGATAGAGAATAATTGCCCATTTATTATTAGATTGAAGGAAAACGTCAGGGGCATTTTTGAGTATGCATTTACGGAGATGTTAAATAATGCTATAGAGCATTCTCGTTCGACATATATTGACGTTGAGATTGTTTTGAAGGATGGCAAACTTAATTTTTTAATTGCTGATTATGGCATCGGTGTTTTTAGGAATATAGTGAAGAAAAAAAAATTAAATTCGGCTGTGGAGGCTGTCCAGGAGATATTAAAAGGAAAGGCGACAACTGAACCACGGGCGCATACGGGTGAAGGGATTTTTTTTACGTCTAAAACTGCGGACATTTACACTCTTGATAGCTATGGAACCCAAATGGTTATTAATAATAAAATAAAAGCAAATGATATATTTATAGGGAAATCAAGGATTATCAGAAAAGGGACGAGGGTGTCGTTCACTATAGGAACCGTTAGTAATAGGCACATTAAGGATGTTTTTGATGAATTCACTGATGCCGTCTCAGATGGTGATTTTGGTTTTAATAAAACTGAAATAAAAATAAAGTTGTTTACGGAAGGAAGCGCTTATATATCTAGGTCACAAGCAAGGAGAATTTTAATGAATTTGGAAAAGTTTAACACGATTATTTTAGATTTTGATAAAGTTTCTATGGTCGGTCAATCTTTTTCAGACGAGATTTTTAGAGTTTTTCATGAAAAATATCCTGGTATAAGGTTGAAACCTATTAATACAACTGACATGGTTCAGTTTATGATAAACAGGGCAGAGGGAAGAAACCCGCGAAGGTCAAAACTACTAGATGATAATTAGTGTGCTTGTAATACTTTGAGATCTGACAAATCTAGTATATTTTAAAAATTAAAAAGCGGATAAATTCGTAGACTTTAAGACATTCTTTGAGGGTTGAAAATGGATAAATTAATTACAGGTAGCGTTTCAATAGGGCGAGAGAAGGTTAATAGACGCCAAAAATTGGAATGGATTTTTAAGCTATCTTTTAAATTTTTGGAAGGAAGATATTAAGTGGTGGACCCGAGGGGAGTCGAACCCCTTGCCTCATGCATGCCATGCATGCGCTCTAACCAAATGAGCTACGGGCCCAATGCAAATTATCATATCATCATTATTCTTTATTTTCAAGGGCAGATGTGATATGATTTTTACGATTAAAGATATGTTTTGCCTCCGTAGTTCAACGGATAGAACATCACACTCCTAACGTGATGATGGGGGTTCAATTCCTCCCGGAGGCACTAGCATGGAGATGTGCCTGAGTGGTTGAAAGGGCCGCACTCGAAATGCGGTATCTGCGTAAGCAGATCGGGGGTTCAAATCCCTCCATCTCCGCCAGATTATCAAATTTAAATTAATAGTTATGGATTACGAAGATAGGATATATGGTAAGACAGAAATTACAGAACCGGTAATTTTAGAATTAATAAATTCTTCAACCGTTCTAAGGTTGAAGGAAATAGATCAGGCTGGATATTCTGAACCTCATTTCCCAGGTATCGCTCATTCACGTTTTGAACATTCAATTGGTGTTTATTTGCTTTTAAAAATATATGGGGCATCAATAGAAGAACAAATTGCTGGGCTTATTCACGATGTTTCTCATTCAGCTTTCTCTCATTGTATAGATTATGCTTTAGATGTGGGTTCTGAAAAAGAACATAATTATCAGGATAGTGTTTTTGATGATTTTGTGAGAAAATCAGAAATACCTGTAATAATTAAGAAATATAATCTTGATTTGGAATATATTCTTGATGATAAAAATTTTCCGCTTAAAGAAAAAGATTTGCCAGATTTATGCGCAGATAGAATTGATTATTCTCTCAGGCTGGCCATTATTTCTGAAGAGATAAATAATGGGATATATTTTCTTGATAATCTTATTGCAGAAGATGGTAAATGGGTTTTTAAGAATTTTGAAAGTGCCCAGAAATATGCTGATTTGTTTTTAAAATTAAATACTAATTACTATGCTGGCCTATCTTCAGCTGTTATGTTTCGAACAGTTGGTGATTATTTGCGTTATGCCTTAAAACAAGAATATATTTTAGAAAAAGATTTTTATACGACTGACAAAAAAGTTCTTGATAAAATTGAAAAGTTTTTGAATAAAGATGAGAAGTTAAGATTACTTTTTGACCGGATGAATAATAAAATCAAAATTATTAATAATCCTGATAATTATGATGTGATTGTATTTTGTAAATCGAGAGTGGTCGATCCTTTATTTAAAAAAGATGGAGAGATGATAAGAATATCTGAATTTGATTTAAATTGGGATAATATTGTTAGACGAGAATCAAAACCAAAACAATATTTTTTAAAGTTTAGTAGTTAATGCTCTCATCATAATTTTTTTGTTGATCCCAATGTTTCTTTATCTAAGGCAATAGCGGGCTAGGTGCCTGTCCGTGTTTAAGGGTGATAAGAATGATTTCTGGTCTGACGAAAAAACGAATAGGTAAAGTCACTGTACCAATGCCTTTGGACACAATAATTTCCATGTTATTTTTTCTAATAATTCCTGTTTTAATGTTTTTACCGTAAACAGATGGATAGATAGACCAAAGACCAAAGAGAGAGACTTGCCCTCCATGGGTATGTCCTGAGAGCATGATCTATTCTATCTAATTCTTCTGGCGTAAGTTCATCTGCGTAGTCAGGGTTATGGGATAACAAAATAGAAAAATCATTGATTTTTAAATTTGATAAAGTGAAAGATAAATCCTGTTTATCTGATAAATAATCACCAACACCCCCAAGCTTTATTTTATCTTCTCCAATATTTAACCATAAAGCAAAATTATCTAAGAGAGTTATGTTATTTTCTTTAATTTTTTGTTTGATAGATTCTCCACTAGACCAAATATCATGATTGCCTAAGACAGCATAACTACCATAACGTGTTTGTATGTTTTTTAATTCTGCAAAACAATCATTGATATATTTTTCTCCATATTGGATATAATCTCCGGTTAAAACAGCTAAGTCAGGATTAAGATAATTGACAGTGGTTACCAACCCCTTAACACGGCTAATAGGGAAATATGGACCGCAATGTATGTCAGATAAGAAAGCTATGCTTTTGTTATCAAAACCAACAGGAATTTCTTCACTGTAAATATCTATACGATGAACATTAAGCCAAAATGGTTCTATAAAAAAATAAAAACCAGTTAATATTACAAGAAGAAGAAAGATTTTTTTACCTGAAATGCTTTTTTTACTCATATCTATATATTATGCCTGAAATTCTCATTTTTTCAAATTTTC
>JAPLYJ010000083.1 GCA_026395655.1 Candidatus Parcubacteria bacterium | reverse complement strand
GAAATACGATCATTTAAAAATTGAAAAAAAATGGCAGAAAGAATGGGCTAAGAATAATTTTAAAGTTTGGCAAGCTTCTGCTACCTCAAAAAACAAAAAATTCTATATTCTAGATATGTTCCCATATCCTTCCGGAGATGGCTTGCATGTCGGCCATGTAGAAAGCTATACAGCTAGCGATATTCTATCAAGATATTATCGTATGAAAGGCTACAATGTTTTAAATCCCATGGGTTGGGATGCTTTTGGCTTGCCAGCTGAAAATTATGCTATTAAAACAAAAACTCATCCGGCAAAAGTAGTTGCTAAAAATATAACCTGTTTTAGACAGCAATCAGAAGCCATGGGTTTTAGTTACGATTGGACGAAAACAATAAATACTACAGATCCTCAATATTATAAATGGACCCAATGGATTTTTTTAAAACTCTATGAAAAAGGCTTAGCTTACGAAGCAGAAGTGCCTGTTAATTGGTGTGATACTTGTAAAACTGTTTTAGCCAATGAAGAAGCGTCTGATAGCAAATGTGATCGTTGTGGTTCTCCAGTTGTGCGTAAGAATTTGCGTCAATGGCTTTTGAAAATTACAGCTTATGCCGATCGTTTAGTTAAAGATTTAGATCTTTTGGATTGGCCAGAACAAGTAAAAACTATGCAAAAAAATTGGATAGGTAAATCCAAGGGAGCAGAAGTTTTCTTTAAAGTAGCAGATTCTCATGAGCATATCTCTGTTTTTACCACGAGACCTGATACTATTTTCGGAGCTACCTATTTAGTTTTAGCCCCAGAGCATCCTTTGGTTTTAAAAATTACAGATCATAATTATTTAAGAGAAGTGCAAGAATATATATCTAGCGCTAACCGCAAATCTGATTTTGAAAGACAAATGGATAACAGGGAAAAGACTGGAGTCTTTACGGGTGCCTATGCTGTTAATCCTGCTACTAGAGAAAGAATTCCTGTTTGGATTTCAGATTATGTTTTAATTAACTATGCTTCTGGGGCTATCATGGCTGTACCAGCTCACGATAAAAGAGATTATGAATTCAGTCAAAGATTTCATTTACCGATAAATGAAGTTATCAGTTTAACAGGTAAATCCCATGATAAATTAAACCAACCATATGAAGGAGATGGTATTTTAGTAAATTCTGGTCCTTTTTCTGGCATGCCCAATAAAGAAGCTTCTTCTAAAATTTTATTATATATCGGAGCTCAGGAAACAGTAAAATACAAAATTCATGATTGGATTTTTTCTAGACAAAGATATTGGGGAGAACCTATACCTATTATCAGATGTCCTCATTGTGGTAATGTGCCTTTGTCTGGAAAAGATTTACCTTTAAAACTCCCTGAAGTTAAAAATTATCAACCTTCTGGTATAGGAGAATCTCCCTTAGCTAATATTGAATCTTGGGTTAAAGTAAAATGTCCTAAATGCGGTGGGTGGGCTGAGAGAGAAACTAATACTATGCCTCAATGGGCAGGATCTTGTTGGTATTACATGGGATATCTATTGTCTGATAAATTAAAACTTAAAGATCCTAAAAAATTTTGGGACAAAAAAGTTTTAGATTATTGGTTGCCCGTTGATTTTTATATCGGAGGATTAGAACATGCTGTCTTACATTTATTATATGCTCGTTTTTGGCATAAGTTTTTGTATGATATTAAGATAGTATCTCAGCCTGAGCCTTTCTATAAATTAGTTAATCAAGGTATGATTTTAGGCGCAGACGGAGAAAAGATGTCTAAATCTTTGGGTAATGTAGTTAATCCTACAGATATTATTAAAAAATATGGGGCAGACACTTTAAGATTGTACGAAATGTTTATGGGTCCTCTAGCCGATGCTAAACCTTGGAATACCAATGGTATTTTAGGTATGGTTCGTTTTTTAAGCAAAGTGTGGCAAGTAGGGGAATACTTGGAAGGTAACAAAAAAGATTTTCAAGAAAAAATCAGACCTTTGAATAAACAAGAGATATATAGCTTAGAT
>JAPLYJ010000064.1 GCA_026395655.1 Candidatus Parcubacteria bacterium | reverse complement strand
GATTTGTGCTTTACCTCCAGAAATTTCTTCACGTACTACTGGGGTACTGATAGGGGCACCATCTAAATAAATAGCTAAAGGTTTGTTAATATTATTTTTTGTTAATTCTTGAAAAATCTGAGAACCTTGTTCATCAAATTGGATATCAATGATAGGTTCGTTAGTTGTAGAATCAAATTGTACATTGGCAGTTTTAAGATATCTACCATTTAAGCTGGTAGGTTTGAAATATGGATCTTGGGACAAGATAGTAATGTCAGGTTCTGGTTTTACAGATTCTGCTTTTTGAAGTTCTAAAATACTTTTAGTTTCTTCATCGGTTCTAGCTTCTTTGAATTCCAAAAAAGGTGTTTCTCCGATGGCAGCGATAGCTTCTTTAATATCAGTGATACCAGCTAATTCTGCAACCAAACGCCATTCATCCCCTACTTTTTCTACAGCGATTCTAGGTTCTTTAGCTCCAAAAAAGTTTACCCTTCTTTCAATAACATCACGCAAACCATCCATGGCATTAGTGTAATTTGAAGGAGCAATATTAGATAAATCTGCTTTATAAGTTAAAGCCGTACCTCCAATTAAATCTAAGCCCAAGCTAAAAGGTTTGTTGATAAAATATGGAAAATGAACAATAACACGATTGTATTTAGCTTTCTGACTGTTATTAATTTTAATAGCTAGATTATTCCATGGCGCAGGATACACGTAGAAAACAGCTAAGATGGCTAAAACAAAAATGATAATTGTTGTGAGCCAAGACTTTTTTTTGAGATCTAATTTAAACATATTTTTATTAATTTTTTTAAATTGTGCCTCCAGCAGGACTCGGACCTGCAACCACTAGCTTAAAAGGCTATTGCTCTACCAATTGAGCTATGGAGGCATAAAAAATATTATACACTTTTAACATATTTTGGCAAGAAATATTTTTTAAAAAATAAAAAAAACCGCTTAAGGGCAGACCAAATATGAATTAATGATGTAAGGAGAGAGATTCCTCCACCCCGAAAGATGGACATCACTTCTTCACTTTAGTCCGCCTCTAAGCGGTTCTTGTTTGTACTTTAATATTATCAAACTGAGATTAACTGTCAATTTTTTTTATGAGAAATTGGGGAGGAATGTTATTTATCCCTCCCCCATTTTTTTCCTTTCTGCCTCGCATCAGAAAGAGCTAACGTTAAAGTTAAACTTGAGGAAACATTTCTGGCTCTTTGGGAAAAGCCAGAAATACTTTGGGCTCAACAGCCCTATCAATAAACGCCTGGAGGCATTCTTTGACGAGCATGTTATTGGCCCATCCGTCGTCGTCAAAAACAAACGATAATGGCTCTCCATGATATATGCAAAGCCACCATTTTTGAATCTTTTCGATGGGAGGTGAAAAGATTAGGCACATTTTGCCTGTGGAGTGAGGCAGAAGAATATGCACTGTCTCTCTAGTTGCCCTTTGTAACAACTTCAGGGCAGTTTCGGGAAAAATGGCAGCACGTTTTTTTGTTGCCTCTTCCTCATCTTTTACTTCTTGGATTTTTTTATCCAAAAAGTTGAAAGCATCTTCCAATTCTTTCATTTTATTACCTCCTTTCTGCCACGTATAGTTTTTAGTGGCTATCTTTTTGCGAGGAATACAACTACATCTAAAATATAATTGTATTCCTTGCAAAAATGTTTTTTAAAGAGCTAATATCCCCTTCTTTCAAACTACAAATTATTTTTAATTTATAATCTGAAAAAGAGGTAGGGTATAACCGTTAGCGAAACCTGCCATCCGCTTTTTTTATCTTTTTTCCCTCCTTTCTATTTTATACTTCCAGATCCACCACCTGGAATACTTCTTCCAGGTGATTGCAGCCATGATCTAAGCTGCAATCATGATCACTCCTACTAAAAGTAGGAGCCGTGCTAATTGTTCGATGGTCATTTTAATGCCTCCTCTTTTTTTGTGTTGTCGATTTAATAATCTAAAGTAAATTACTAAATTAGCAACACAAAATTAGAAAAAGAAAAAAACTAATACTTTCTCCTCTTTCAGATCACAAATTCTGTTTATGAGCTGAAAAAGAACAGGGAGTTCGTGTAACCAACACGCCTCCCTGCGAATCTATACCCCGCAGGGCACAACCTAGCAGAACGACGCATCGCTCTGCTCCGATTTTTTTTAAAGAGGATTTAGGGCACCCCTTGATTAACTACTGCTAGGAATGGCTCATCTGGCTCATCCGCCAATAAACGGCGGATGATATTACATAGCGACTCCACATACCACGTGGAGTCGCCTGTGCCCGTGACAGGCGCCTGATCCTGCGCCTGTTCCACAAAACACAGTATTAGGTGTTTTGTATAACCAACTGGGATCCCCATCCCATACTCCTTTCTCTTACCTTCTTAGGTAAGAATTAGTCGACCAATTCCTGGCCGCTATTTAAATATCTAAATATTAAATATCTAAACAGCAGCCAGAAATAACTAGAAGCGTTTTTTAATTTTTAAAAGAACTCTAACCTCATGTTTCAAATTACAAATTTTTTTTAATTTATAATCTGAAAAAGAGGCAGGTTATAACCCTTAGCGGAACCTGCCGTCCGCCTTTTCTTATTTTCTTTTTCTCCTTTCTAGGAGATTAGTGATCTCCTTTTTCCATTCATTGTAACGGGATATAACCGCTACAATTGCGAGCCCCAACAACAAGGGACCGTAGATAACCAGTGGGCCCCAAAAAGGTCCCGTATCTTCTGGACTCATTTTTCTCTTTTCTCCTTTCTTTTTTGTGTTGCCGATTTAATAATCTAAAATAAATTACTAAATTAGCAACACAAAATTAGAATAAGGAAATATTAAAAATTGTAAAGAACTAATATTTCTCCTCTTTCAGACCACAAATTTTGTTTATGAGCTGAAAAAGATTGGAAAGTTTTTACCGAGGAAACTTTCCAGAACCTCCCGAATAAACCCCGAAGGGCCATTTGGCAGAGCGATCGGCATCGCTCTGCCCCCGATTTTTTAGAGGATTCGGGACACCTCTCCAACTATTATTCCGTAGACTTAGCGAGACGACCTTTGCGGGGCAGGCACCCCGAGTGTCTCTGCTAAGCTCTCTATCCTGTCCCAAAAGAAATCTGAGAAGGAAGAATCTCCGGAAGAATCACCGTACTGGTCCGCATGTTCTAGCTTGTGGGCAATGAGAAACTCAAATTCCTCATTGCTACTTTCGAATACCGGGACAATTACCCGGTAGTGGTTTGCCTCCCACCAGGTTACGCGTTCCCCGCGTGTAATAACATCCTGGGTTTTCCACTCCTTCGTGCATTGCATGTTTCTCCTTCTTCCTCGGCCTGCTATACTACGGTCAGGACTTCTGAGGGTCGTTCTGACTGCTATTCAAATATCTAAATATTAAATACCTAAACAGCAGCCAGAAATAGCTAGAAGCGATTTTTTATTTTTAAAAGAACTCTATCCTCATGTTTCAAATTACAAATTATTTTTAATTTATAATCTGAATGTGAGGGGGTAAGTTTAGCCGAGAGTTTATTTCTCTCGAAGTCTCGGTAAACTTACCCCATAAACCGTTTTTCCATCAATCTCGGCACCAAGACTGATGTGTCAACCCTTCTCGGATAGAGAGGACGGTGCCGTCCTTGATTTGTTACGGCGGGATGCCCGATGCGATCATCGGCACCACCACCTTTCTCCTGCTGAGAATTAGCAGGCCTTAAATTTTCTTAATTTGTATCAAGCAAATCTAAGGCCTGCTGACCAATTAAGGGGGTTAATCTTAATTGCAGCAGTCCTAACCGCAGTTTTACCGCTAAATTAGGAGCAGCGAGTTTATTTTTTAACCAATATTTGGTATTTGAAGAATTAAATATTTTTGCCCTTTTAATTTAATTCTCTAACTCGCTAATTTGGTTTGGGCTTCATTCAAAATTATCTATAATCCATTCTCTCTCCTTGGACTCTCTCCTGTTACTACCTATTAAGGTAGCCACTCTCTCCTTAAAAAGTGAATGGCAGATGATTTTGAACAATATGTTAAGGTGCTGTTAACCGTTTAAAAAACGGCTAAGCGAAATATCCGGAGAAGATTAAAAATTAACCTAAAGATACTTCGCTTAGCCGTTTTAGCTGATTTGTATTACCGCCCCAGCTCGGGCGGCCTCTCCTTAATGTATACTTTTTAAATTGTAAAGTTCTGGAAGCTTTGGGGACAAACTAGCTTAAAAACCTAACTCTATTCAATTACTCACTTAGTATAGCATATCTATCAGAATTTGTCAAATGGTGGTAAGTCTCAGTCATATTTCGGCTGAGACTTACCAAATTTTTTTCTATAAGCCCTAGTCTCGACACCAGACTGGGCGGGGATGAATAAGGCGGTGTCGTCGCCTTAAAAAAATGCTAAGGGGGAACACCTGCAGGGTATGGAACCATACGGAGGCGTCTCCTTTCGTTCCTAGGGGTGCCTTTCCACCTAGGGCGAGGTGTCAGCCGATGTTGCTGGCTGTTATTTAATCACCTATCTCTAAGTAGCTAAATAACAGTCAGCAATCATCCAAAGCATTTTTAAAAAACTAATCTCAATGTTCTATTTGTTATTATGCATATTCTTAAAGATTTGTCAATAGGTGGTAAAACATCTTAATCTATTTGAATTTGATAAATCTGATACAACGCATCTTCATTTGTATCATAATAATTAGGTTCTAATGCTTCTTCTGTTAATCTTACCCCCATCTCTTCTAAATCTTCTTTGTGTTTTTGTAATAATCCCTGGGAATTTTTTCTTAAATGCATATCTAGCAATATTGGTTTTTTGTTTTTTTGTGCTTTAATTTTTAACTTATTAACTAATTCTTTAAGCATCTCCCAACCCAATCCTTGACCCTGGGCTTCATCTAACACTGCAATATCTTCTAAATATATGCAGGGATCACCTTCATCGGTTTCGTCATCTACGGCTACGATATATCCAATAATTTTTTCTTCTTGATCTGGTTGTTTACCTCTAATTATTAATGAGTATTCTAAGCCATTATCAGATTTTATATTTTCTATTAATCCTGAACCTTGGGCTAATCCAGTATCTTGATAAATTTTAGCTTCTAATTGTCTAATCTCATCAAAATTTTCTTCAGTCAAATTAGTAACAGATATGTTTTCAAATTTAATAGTTTCTTTTTGTTTTCTTGCTTCTTTTGGTTGTTTTATTGTTTCGTCTTCTTTCCTGTCCCAAATAAGCTTGATAATATCTCCTTCCGACTCTAAATAATACCCATATTCTCTATTGCTTCCACCAATTTTTTCATATTCATTATTATCCCATTTTAATTCTAATAACTTAGAAGCACTAGGTAGGTCACTATAGTCTACTCCTAGAATTACTTTATCAACTCCAATTTTTTTAGCGTAATTTATAATATAATCTAATAATTCTTTAGATAATTGTTCTGAAAAATTAGTACTAAAAAGTACATTGGATTCAATGTTATCTATCACTAATGCCTTTTCTCCATTTTCGTTTTGACCCAACCAACACCAGGCAGCAGTAACTGGTTCGTTTTTTGCTTCATCCCAAATATTAACGATTTGAATGCCAAGATCTGTATTATAATCTGCTATTGTTGATTCTGTAGCATCATAACTATCTATGCAAATGCAACAGGGTGAATAATCACCTTGATAAAGATCAATGTCAGGATTTCTCGCCCAAACAAAAATACTCATTGGTCTGGACTCTAATTGCTCTGTTTCCTTGTCGTTTCTTTCAGAAAACATATTTGCTAAAACAGTTCTATCTAATTCAAAATGATAAAATTGCTCAGCTACTGCCTGGTCTATTTCCTGAATCAAGGCTTCACTTCTTTCTTGCCCAAGGCACGGTGATAAAAGTTTGGGTAAATTAATTTTAAAATTTTCAATTCTTCTTTCTAAAACATTAAACTTATTTCTTAATTCTTCTTTAGCTTGAGCAATTTTTTGTTTTATCTCTAAAACACCTTTGCCAGAAGGTGCTTTACCTGCAAGAGCTCCTGTTAATTTGTCCTCTGCTTCTATTAATTTCTTTTGAGCATCAAAACAATCATTTTTAAGACCTTGGAAAGCTTCAATATCACCCATGAGTTTGTCCCAAAGAATACCCTTTTTAGGATTATTTAATCTTTCTCTTTGAGTCAATAGACCTCTTTCTATTCCTTTAATTTTTGTATCATTGCCTTCTGCTTGGGCTTGTTCTAAAGCACCCTCCATTTTTGTAATCTGCTCTTTAACAGATTCATCATTTTCTAAAGCTATCTCATGTTTTTTTAATTCTAGTATATATTCTTTTAAAACTGATTTAATGGTATGGGCATAGCTATCAATAGTTTCTTTAATTCTATCTATTGGCGTTCTGATTTTCTCTGAAAAACTAATCTCGCTACCCTTAGAAGAAAGGTTAAAATAACTAGTTTCAGAATGATTAAGCCATTCTTCTAAATTAATTCCTTGCTTTTCGATTTCTTCCATTATTTCGGGATTGTTTTTGAATGTTTTTAATTCCTCCTGCATTAATTGACGAAATTCTAATGATTCCGGATCTATATCAGGATTTTGCTCTAATATTTTTTGTTTAGTTAAAAAAAGTTTTTCTATATTTTCTTTAGACATTTCGTCAAATTCAGGATATTTCAAAAGAAGTCTTGAACCAAAACGAGGGTTACTCATTATGGCATCAATCAAATAGAGTTTTTCTTTTAATAGATTTATTAAATAATCTGGCTTATTAATAAAACGACACAATCCAATTACCAACTCGCTAGATTTCTCCGTTTGCATCTTAAATGGTGGTGCCAATTGAGATATTTGTTCAATGATATCAACTAGCTTAGGGATCTGATCAATTATTTTTTGTGGAGATATGTATAAATTAAACTTGTCTTTGATTTTAATGGCAATATTAACTTGATGCTCACGCAAATGTTTAATAACTACTTGTTCTACTGCTTTTTGGACTATTTCGTCTGGTAGATTAAATTCATCTTTAATTTTAATAGCAATATCAATTTGATTATTATGAAGATAATTAATAAATCCTTCTTCAATTCCTTTTTGTACTTCTGGATCAGAAATTATCTCTTTAGATAAAGATAATTTGCATATATCTTTGATTTCTATAGCAGCGTCAATTAAACCACTCTTAAGGCATTCAATATATCCTTGTTTAGGTGCATCTTGGGCTATTGTTTTGGGTAAATTAAATGCATATTGGGCTATGCTAATATCATAAATAACATCATCAATACGATGGTTGCAAAACCATACAATAAACGCTTGTTTAGCTGTTTCTTGAATTATTTCCTTTGGTAGCTTAAATGTATCATTAATTTTAATAGCATCGTCAAGAGAACCATATTTAAATTTACTAATAAATGGTTGTGCTGCTGCCTGTTGCACTTCAAGACTAAAAATTATTTCATCAGGTAAATTAAATATCTCAGTAATTTCGATAGCAGACTCAATATATCCATATTCAAAATAGTTAATGAGCGCTTGTTTGGTTACTTCTTGGACTATTTTTGGTGGCAAATTAAATGCATTACTAATTTCAAAAGCATTATAAATATAATGGCCTCTCAAATGATAAATAATTCCTTGTTTAACTGCTTCTTGGATTATTTCCTTTGGTAGCTTAAATGTATCATTAATTTTAATAGCATCATTAATATTATTGTTTTTAAAACACGTAATGAGCTTTTGCTTCACTATTTCTTGGGCTTCGGGACTAGAAATTATTACTACTGGTAGATCTAATTTATTATCAGCTACAAGAACTTCATTAATATAATTTTTAATAACTTGTTGCTCAGGTATTAAGATGGTTTCCTTTTTTTCTTTCCCTTTTGAAAGATTAATTTGTTCTGACATAGTATTAACTCATTATCAATTATCTCTTATTAATTATATTTTAATATCCTTGTCGTATTGAATTAGAATCTTCTATATTTTTGAGATTATTCTTTTGTTACCTCGCGAACAGATAAACTGTATGTTTCACCGCTATCTAAAGTAAATTTTATGATTTTATCATTTGTTTCTACAGAAACAATTTTACCCTTTTTTATTTCAGATAATCCCTCTTTAATTCGTTTTTCATGTAACTCTTTAGCTGTGCCAATTTCAGATGGTTCACCAAAATTCAATCCTAAAGGTAACTCTTCATTGTGAGAAACACCAACTTCAGTTTTAGCTGGTCCGAATTTACTTGCTGGCTGATAAAAACCAACCCCTGGAATGCCTTTATAATGCCTGTACCCAGCAGCAATTGTATGAGTTAGATAAAGAGGACCACGACCGGAAATTAACACTGGTTTTGCAGGATTAACATCAGGAGGAATAACTTTATCTAAATCTTCTATCTTAAAATCTCCAGCAAGATTAAATTCCACTAAGGTATAATCCTCGGTTTCTTTTTTTACCCATGTAAAACCTTCTGGTCCTTGTCCTTCGCCTTGAGGTAATGGTTCTAAAACTTTAGTCTCACCTTTTGTCATTTTACCTTCTGCGTCTTTTGACATATAGGTTAAATAACCTTCTGCTGGGTGCATACCATGTAAAAAACTAGCTATCACTCCAGGAGAAGCAATACCATCTATAATAACTCTTTCTGCTTTATTGTCGCGAGCAAATTTCTCAGCGTATTCATATGCTAACCTATCATGCTCTGGAGCAAAAGTAACACGACCTTGCTGATCGGGCTGAATCCCAATTTTTTCAGCAAAATCATTAACTGATAATTTCGCAATTTTTGGTTCGCTCTCTTTGCTTTCTTGAGGCATCTGAGGCATTCCAGATACAAAATTGTTTTGATTCATTTTTTTTGTTTTTTTAATTAATAAATTACATTTCAAAATACGACTCTTTGATACCATCCGGTAAAGACAGACCAAGCTTTGATATTACATCTTTTATTTTTTCATCATTTATTTCTTTATTAGTAGATCTAATCTCAATAAATTTGCCTAAATCTATTTCTTTCCCATCTTCTATTTTCATGACTGAATCTATGGAAAATATTATTCCCTCTAATTCATATAAAATTCTTTCTTTTCTAATCTCTTTTATCTGGTCACCATAAATTGATAAGAATTTTTCATTTGTTTCTTCATCAATTTCAAATTCAAATTTTGGTCTTTTCCTATATTCCGATTCCATCCTCGGACCTTTATAAGTTAAGATTTTGTGATCCCCTTCTTGGCGAATTCTTAAAATCTCATTCGTTTCAATCAAATTTCTGTCCTTAGGATTGTAATAATAATCAACTTGAGTAGTTGAACTTAATCTTTCTGCGCCAAGCTTGCGTAAAGTTTCTGCATCTAATTCAATTTTAAATTTTAATTGAATTTCATGTAAGCCAGACTTTTGAGCTTCTACTTTTGGACTATATTCATTATCTACAATGATGTTAGCGTTCTTTTTCGTGTTTTGAATATACTTTTCATGCATTGGCTCTACTACCTCAGCAAAATACCTTAAAATATCAGCAGGCTTTTGACCCGTTCTCTCTATATCACGCAAAAGTCTTCTTAAAATCCTTCCATGCGTACCAATATCAACAAATACTTTAATATCACCCTCTCCTGAGATGATATCATTAAGGGCGAATAGACCTTCTACGATAATAACTCTGTTAGGTTGAATTATCTCTGTATCTATGGGTTCGCTAGTTTTCATATCATATACTGGTTTTTCAATTTGCTCTCCGCTTTTTAAATTTTTTAAATGTTCTTGCAATAGTTCTAAATTAAGAGCTTCTGGTTGATCCCAATTTAGATTATTCCCTTTTTCTGCTTCGCTGTTCATAAATGTTTTTCCGCGATAGTAATCATCCATTGAAAAAATAATTGCTTCATCACCAAAAATTTCTTTTATTTTCCGAGAGACAGCGCTTGTTTTGCCAGAAGCCGAACCCCCTGCAATTTCAATCAAAACAGGACCTGTTTGTGAGGATAATTTTTCATTAATAAGAGATACTATTTTTTCTATGCCATCTTCTAAATTATATTCAGGGATATCTAATATTTCTAAATTCTCTTCTTCAGGCATACCACTAGATACTAATTTTTGATTTTTATATCTTTTGTCTTCTGTTACTTCTTCGCCAAACCAAGTTGGGACAACAAACGCATCACTTTCCTCTTCGGATGGAAACTCTATTTCAGCTGTTACAAGACCTTCTAAGCCTTCGCCATAGATATCTAATTCAATCACTCCATTTGCATGAGGAATTTTATATCTCTTTTTTTCTAATCTTTTACCAACCGTTGTTTTCCAAAGTATATTAAATTGTTCTTCTGTTATCTCAATTTCAGATTCTGTTCTTGTTTTTCCATTCCCACTTTTAATTGTTTGAAAATACATATCACCTTTTTTGCGTAAACGAACTTCCGTACCATCGTCGGTAATAGCAATATATCCTTGCATAATTTCTTCAGAAGGATAATCTTCTAAATTATCAGGCAAGGTTTCAATTAAAAACTTTTTTTCAATTTCTTTTGGTTGCTCCATTGCCTCTGGTGTTTTTGGAGACATTGATGGCATCCCTGATATAATCTTTTTCCCGTCCATGTTTTTATTTTATAGTTATTTTTGGTTTTTCCATTAATAATAATTTAACACAAAAAACAATAATTAAAAAGTTCAAATTTTTGTTTAAATATCAAAAATATTTTTTAAAAATATATTATTCAAAAACTATAGTTAAAAAAAGAGCCCCATGTGGTAGATGTTTAACCACTGGGGCTCGATTGTTGTTACTACGCGATTACGCGGCGAGGATTGGAACAATCACTTCTACTGTCCAATATCCGCCGTGCATCCCTGGAACGTGCCGGGAGGAGATAACTTTCGCACCTTCCGGTTCCACAACCGAAGGATTACCCCAATCGGCATCCACGCCCGGTGCTACAGTAACGGTTTGACCGTTACTCGTCTGTGAGGATTTGGGTTCCTCCCAATACCCTTCTCTAATCGCCCGGTTAGAGGGCGATCCAAAGGAGATAATGACAGTTTCCGTCGTGACTTCTTCGGTCTCGGTCGCCAAGGCAAACTCTTCAAGTTTGTCGAGGCGATTTGCAGTCGTCTTGAACTCAGTCCCAATTATCGCTTTTGCGACATCAACCGGAAGACTGAGTTTCTCAACTACTTCCCCCCATGATTTGAGGTCATCTCCCCATGTCCCATGCATCGGGGAGAGAAAATAGAGAGGGCGTACACCTGGAGAGAGCTCCAGTTGGTAAGTGGTGCTAGACCACTTACCATTTTTGCTGTACTGCTCTGTAGCAATACAGCAAAAATCTGAAATATTTTCTCCTTTAAATTTTTTTACCTCGCCACCCTTGGCAAGGTAAAGGCAAGGATACCTCCCTGCCGGCGCTAACTTATCACAATATTGGTACATCTTTCCTCCTGCCTCTACCTGTCACATTTTATTGCGAATTCAGGGTTTATGAGGGAAAATATATTTTCAATGTACTTTTTATTAAATACCTTAACAAGTTATACCATTTTTGTCAATGGCAGAAAGAATGACAAAACATACAAAAAAATGCTACAATGTTTAACAATTAAACATCTAACATGCAAAATTGGGAAAAAATTAAAAAAGATCCTAAGCTTACCTCTGTGCAAAAAAAGAGAGCTGAGATTAATGATTACATTAGATCGTTTTTTAAGGTGAGAGGGTTCTTAGAAGCTCAAACTCCAATTCTGGTTGAATGTGCTGGGCAAGAACCATATTTAAATCCTTTTCAAACTGAATTTTATGATGAAAAAGGTAAATCGTATTTAGGGTACTTAATCACTTCCCCGGAATATTCTTTAAAAAAAATGCTTTGTGCTGGGTTTGATAAGGTATTTGAGCTAGCTAGAGTTTTTAGATCAGATGAAAGCTTTGGACCAAATCATAATCCAGAATTTACCATGTTAGAATGGTATCGTAGTCATTCAAACTATTATCAAATAATGTTAGATCTAGAACAATTGGTTTTTGAAGTTAACAAAAAAATCAATAAATCTAAATATCTTGTATACGAAAATAACAAAATTGATTTAAGCTTGCCTTGGCCTAAGATGACTGTCAAACAAGCTTTTAAAAAATACGCTCATTTAGATTTAGATCAATGTAAGAATTTGAAAAATTTTAAAAAATTAGCTATCCAAAAAGATTTTACAATAGATATCCAAGACAATTGGGATGATGTTTTTTACAAGGTATTTTTAAATGCTATAGAGCCTAGGTTACCTAAAGATAGACCTATGATCATATATGAATATCCCCTGCACCAAGCTTCTTTAGCTAAAAGAAAAAATAAAAAAAGCTTTTACGCTGAAAGGTTTGAAGCATATATTGGTGGTATGGAATTAGCTAATGCTTTTTCAGAATTAACAGACTACAAAGAACAATACAAACGTTTCAAAGAAGAACAAGATGTCAGAGAAAAGTTAAACAAAAAAATCATTCCCATTGACAATGACTTCATTAATGCTTTAAAATCAAAAATGCCTGATTCTGGTGGGATAGCTCTAGGCGTAGATAGATTACAAATGTTAATATTAAACATTAATGATATCAACGATTTATTGATGTTCCCAGCTAAACAAATCTTTAAATAATTTATATATGATTTCTACTTCAGATTTTACAAAAGGCATGATATTGAATATAGAGGATCAACCTTGGGTGATTGTTGATTTTCAATTTGTCAGTCCCGGTAAAGGTTCAGCTTTTTTCAGAACCAAATTAAAAAACATGAAAACTGAAAAAGTGGTAGAAAGAACTTTTAAATCTGGTGAAAAATTTGAAGAATCAGAGTTAACATATAAGAAAGCTAGCTATCTTTACAGTGACAGACAAAATTCCGTGTTTTTAATTAAAAATGACAATCAAAGGGTATCTTTACCCATTGATTCGGTTAAAGACAAAGTCATATATCTTAGACAGAACTCAGATATAGATTTATTATACGTAGACGATGAGTTATTGAGTTTAAACATACCTAAAAAAGTTTCATTAAAAATTACAGAAGCAGCCCCAGCTATTAAAGGTAATACTTCGGGAGGAGCTTTTAAAACAGTAAAATTAGAAACCGGGTTAGAAGTTAATGTTCCTATTTTTATTAAAGAAGGAGAAGTTATTAGAATAAACACGGAAAGTGGAGAATATGTAGAAAGAGCTAACGAATAACATTAAAAAAGCCATCATAAATCTGATGGTTTTTTTAATTTTTCTTTGTAGATGTTGAACTGGTTGTAGGGGTACTAGTTTCTGTAGGTTCTAATTTGTTTAATTTGATATATGTTTTAAATATTGTTTCTAATTCTTCTTGTGATTTAAGACCGTAATAGACATCATCGTTAATAACTAAAACGGGTAGATTATTTTTTAAATTATAGATGGATTTGATAGTTTCTAAAGGTACTAAAGGCAAAAGGTAATCAAAAGAATATACACGTAAAAAAGGATATTTTTCTCTTAAGGCAGTTAAAATGTAACCTTGATCTTCACAATTCTGACAACTTTTCTTATCCCCATAGAAATATGCTACAGACACTAAATCCATTTGGCATTCTTTGGCTGCTTTTTTTAATAGCAACCAATGTTTGATTTCTAAGATGGAATAATATTTTTTTAAAATTAAATAGTCAGGATTGTTTTCACCTAAAGAGCTACCTACCGAAGAAAGTTTTAAGGCAATGTCATATAACTCTTTAGCTAAAGTAGACTCATTAAGATTTTTACAAGGTACTTGAGTTAAAATGGAAAATTGAGTTTCAATGGACAAAATATCAATACTTAACCCTTGTTGTAACTTAGAAATAGCGGTAATCTTTTTTTCTACAATGGTATTGCTTAAATAAAAACCACTACCAAAGATAACTAAAGTTAGAAAGAAAATTAGAAGGTATCTTACCCAACTTATTTTTTTTTCGTTTACTTCCATATCACTTCTTTTCTAATTAAGGTTGACCAAAAAGTGGAAATCCACCAAACGGCATTAAGGATTGGAAAAAGTAAGATATAGAAAGCAATATTGGTATATTTCATCTCTTGATTTAGGGTATATATTTTACTTAAAAGAATATATATTAAACAACAAATGATAGCTACTAAACTTAATAAAGCAACTGGTGTAGTGTTTAAAGTGATCCAGCTTAATTTTGGTAAAGAAAAAGTTAAGGTATCCCATCTGATTAAAAACAAAAAATGAATTTGTCTGATAATTAAACTAATAGTTTGGTAGGCGACAAATAAAAAGATAACTACTGAAAGAAAAATACCAACAATACTATTTATCATCAAAAACGCTAAATTACCATGTTTTTTTAAATTAAGTAAATCTTTGTAATCAATGAAATTAAAAATCAAACCTTGGCGCCAGCGTAATCTTTGATAGAACAATTCTTTAAATGTTTTACAACCATTGGTATACACAATGGCATCAATGGCATGGGCTATCTTGTAATTGGCTCTTTGCATTCTTAAAGCTATCTCTAAGTCCTCAGTTTGGTATGCTCTGCGGAATGCACCTAATTTTTCAAAAACTTCTTTGCGAAAAACAGCTAAGGGACCAGGCACAACATTGATACCACCTACAAAAGAAAAAACTTTTCTTAAAAACCCTCCCATGAGATATTCTACGTATTGAACACCTTCTAAGATATTTTTAGGACGATCTACTACTACTGTAGAAATAGTAGCTTTAATTGATGAATCAGCAAAATACAACATCATTTTTCTAAGTGATAACGTATGCAGATATGAATCAGCGTCTACGGTAGCAACAAAATTAGCTTTAGCCTTAGAAATACCTAAGTTTAAAGCTGTATATTTTCCCCCATTTTCTTTTTTAAAAACTCTTACGCGATTGTCTTCTAATTCAAATTCTTTTGCTTTTTGATATGTTTGATCATTGCTACCATCATCAATAACAATAATGTCTAATTTATCAGATGGGTAATCAAGGTTTAAAATTGATTGAATAGTTTTAGCAATATTTAATTCTTCATTGTAGCAAGGCACCACTAAGCTTACTAACGGAAAATCATATTGTTTGTCATCTTTAAGATGTATTTTTTTTCTGTTTTCAAAAAAAGTACTAAAAATAAAAATGGCAAAATACAAACCAATGAAGATAGAAAAGTATGTAAGAATTTCAAAAATAGTCATAAGTGATAATATGCTAATGCTTTTTTACGCTTTTTACAAGATTTCTAGGTTTGTCTGGGTTGATGTTTCGTAACAAACTTAAATGGTACGCTAACATTTGAATAGGTATAATATTTGTTAAAGGTGAAATAACCTCATCAACTTTTGGTGTTTTTAACCAAACATTAAAGATTTTTTTCTTTTCAGAACCTACACCAATAATCAAAGCTCCTTTTGTAGACATGTTTTTAGCATCTAACAAAATTGATTTTTCATTGTTACCATTTGAGGTATGAATAATACAAGGAAAACCCTTTTCTACCATGGCTAAAACACCATGTTTAAATTCTCCTCCAGCTAATCCTTCTGCGTGAATGTAGCAAGCTTCTTTGATTTTTAAACTAGTTTCTAAGGCTGTAGGATAATTTAATCCCCTACCAATAGCAAAAAAATCTTCTTTGTTTTTTAATTTTTTAGATAACTTTTGAATTTTAGTTTGATTTTCTTTTAACAAAATTTCAGAGATAGCGATGATAGTTTCTTGTAACAGCTTAATCCCCTTTTGGTATTTTTTACGTATCTGAAAAACTATTAAAATGATGGTAGCTAATTGATTAATATATGTTTTAGTAGCTACCACGCTTTTTTCCGATCCTGCTAAAATATCTAAAGAAAAATCACTTAAATTTGAAAGTGTAGAAGACATCTCATTAGTAATACCAATAATCTTACATCCTTGTTTTTTTGCTGTTTTAACAGCTTCAATAATATCAATGTTTTCCCCACCCTGGGAAATAGCTACAATGATACTGTTTTTCTTTAAAAATGATGCAAAATTTGAAAACTCGCTGGCAGGTACAAAATTACTGTGATTTAAACCAAATTTAGAAAAAAGATAGTTAGCTTCTAAAGCTGCATGGCCAGCTGTGCCAGAACCTATAAAATACACTTCTTTAGCTTTTTTAATAACACTAGCTACCTTATTAATATTTTTAGAATCTTGAAAAATAACTCTCTCTAAAGCTGTTGGAATCTCTAAAATTTCTTTTATAGTGTTTACCCCTCTTTTTTGAATCATATCTGAAAAATATTAATACAAAAACATAAATAAATCAATTGGTCAATTTAACGTGGGTCTATCTTAATGCCATCGTCCATCTTTCTAAAAATGATATGACAATGGGGTCTGTGAGCTACCATGGACTGAGCAGCTTCCCCTTCATTGATTAATAAGTTATAACCATCAGCTTCAATCTCTTTTAAATGAGTTTCGGCTAATTCTTTGGCTTTTAAGATAAACTCCTGCCAGTCTGAGTTAGGCATATCACTGGTATGGGTATAATGATTTTTTGACATCAAAACAATATGATCTGGGCTAATAGGTTTGATATCAAAAACAGCTAAAAATTTATCATCTTCGTAATATTTCTTAACAGGAATTTCGTTTTTAATGATTTTACAAAAAACACAGTTAGAATCTGTCATATTTTTTTATATTTTTTTAAAAACAAAAAAGCTAAAGCTCCGCCTAATAGCGCGGTATACAATTGATTGATGCCCACCATGGATGAGATGACATTACTTAAATTAGTATCTAAGATATTTTGAAAAACAATTTGAAAAACAACATATATAAAAACAAATTTAACAATACTAGAAAAAACAATCATGAGCCAATAGTTTTTTGTTTTAAGGTAATTACAAGATATAACCATTAACATATTGCCTAAAATAATAATAGGGATCATGGGGGCAATGACCATGGGTAATAGACCAATGGCTAAAGCTAACCCACTGGGAATAAGACTCACTAAAATACCATATCTTAAACCCAACATTATAGTAACAATAAAAAGCACAGCATTAACCAAAGGTCCACTTAAAAATTGTGTTTTTAAAAATAGTGGAGCAACAATGGAGATAGCTAAGAAACCCACAAAAACTAAAGTGCTTATTTTCTTTTTTTCTAAAACTAAAGTTTCTGCCATCATATTTTTTTAATTATATGTCCTTCTTTTTTCTTTTTAGCGTATTGGGTATGACAAACTGTTTTTCTGTTTTTTTCATCTTTCAAAAAAGTCTTATATATTTCTTTTACAAACGGATTATCATGAGCATATTTAATTTCAGATTTTTTATCTAATTGATATAAAACATTCGCTCTCTTTTTTCTGATCTCATCATTAACTGGCACGGGCTGACCCCCACCAGATAAACATCCTCCCGGGCAAGCCATTATTTCCACATAGTCATATAACTTAGAATCAGCTTTAATTTTTTGTAAAAGGTTTTCTGCGTTTTTTAATCCGCTCACTGCAGCTACATTTAAAGTATATTTTCCAATCTTATACTTAGCTTGTCTGCAACCTTCTAGACCTCTCATTTTTTCAAAAGCAATTTCTTGAGGTTCTTTCCCAGTAATGAGGTAATATGCTGTCCTCAAGGCTGACTCCATGACCCCTCCAGAAGCGCCGTAAATGACCCCAGAACTGCTAAAAAGTGCATCTAGGCTTGATTCCTTGAGCTTTTCAGGCATGACTTGATGGCGTTTTAAAAGCAAAGCTAACTCACGAGTAGTTAAGACATAGTCTACTAATTTTTTAAATTCAGGTCTGTTAGCTTCATACTTTTTAGCTGTACAAGGCATGATAGAAACTAATTTAATATTAGCAGATTTAATTTTATTTTCTTTAGCCCAATACGATTTGATAACATTAGACATGATCATTTGGGGAGAACGCACTGTAGTAAGATTGTTAATAAACTCAGGACGATAAAATTCTACATATTTTACCCAAGCAGGACAACAACTAGTTAAAAGCGGTAATTTCCCGTTATGCTCTATGCGTTCAATTAATTCTTGAGCTTCTTCCATGGTAGTCAAATCAGCTCCAGTAGAAACGTCAAAAACATATTGGAAACCTAAAGCTTTTAATCCTGTAGAAATATGTCCTACTGTTAATTGGCCGTAAGGTATTTTAAATTCTTCTCCTAGTGATGCTCTAATAGCTGGGGCAATCTGAGCTATCAAAATATATTTTTTTTCTTTTAAGAGTTTTTCAATTTCTTCCAAGTCACTCATATCAGGTAGCATGGCTCCCACGGGACAATGGCTAACACATTGACCACAATACACACAATCTTTGTTTTTGTTTAAAGAAGGTATAATTTTTATTTCCAAACCATTACCATCTATTTCTAAAAAATTGATACCTTGTTTTTCGCAAGCTGACACACAAGCACGACATTCCATGCATTTTTGGCTTTTAAAAACTACTGATTTCCCCATGGAAAAATCTTCCCTGTTTTTTTTGCGAGATGAAAAAGCAGAAGCATTTAATCCATACGTTTTCATCAAATTTTTTAATTGGCAAGATCCGAAATACGGACAATGAAAACAATCTTGCTGATGGTTAGCCATGATTAATTCCAAATTGCTTTTTCTTGTTTTATGTATTCTTTCTGATTGGGTAATGATTTCCATGCCTTCAGATATCTTGGTACTGCAAGCTGGCACTAATTTACCTTTGATTTCTACCATACACATTCGACAATTAGCCCTAACATCTAAATCAGGATGATCGCATAAATATGGAATATCTAAATTTAAATTTTTAGATACATCTAAAATACTTAAATTAGATGCTAACTCAAAATCTTTTCCATCTATTTTTATTTTAACAAGATTATCCATTTGCTTGATTAAATTTAACAATAATATCTATTAGAGATTCGCAAGCCATGCCACAGCCTACACCTAAGCCGCAAAAACTAGATTCTTTTAATGTTTGGCAAAGCTCTTTAGCTTTAAGCCAATCTATACTTTTTTTTAATATTAATTCATTCAAACGATATATCCCTTCTCGACAAGGTACACATTGACCACAATTTTCTTTTAAGAAAAAACTTAATATCTTTTTTAAAAGTTTAATTTTGTCTGTTTTATTTGTATCATATACAATTAAAGAACCAGCGCCTGAGATTGGTTGATCCAAATTCTCTTGTTCTAAGAAAATACCGCTCGCTCCTCCACCTACTTGAACAAAAAAAGGTTTTTCAGAAAGATTTTTTGTTTGTTTTAAAATTTCTAAAATATTTGAATCTTCTTTTAACTCATATACGCCTATATTATTTAAGTCACCTGTAAGGGAATAAAATCTAGTTTGATGATATTGGTTTTGACTGATTTGATAGACATGGTAAAAAGTTTCTACATTGTTTATCAAAGTGGGAAATTGCCACAAACCTTTTTCCGGTGGGTATGGTGGTTTAATCCTGGGTTCCAACCTATGACCTTCTATAGATTCTATTAAAACAGTTTCTTCACCGTTTAAATATCCACCTTTTTCTTTTACCAAATTAACTGGCCATTTATTTACAAACTTACGTATCTTGTTTTCTAAAAGATCATATAAACTTTTGTTAAGGAAAATATACCCTTGAGTATTTTCAAATAAATCTAAAGCTAACTTAAAACCTTTCAATGTTTCTTCTAAATGATTTTCTAAAATATATCTATCCTTAAAAACATCAGGCTCACCTTCAGCGGCATTCATGATTACATATTTTTTGTTAGCCAAGGTTGCATTAAAAATTTCCCATTTAATTCCTACAGGAAAATTAGCACCTCCTCTGCCTTTTAAACCTGATTGTTTAATTTTTTCAATAATCTCATTCATGCTATTTAGAATTCATCAATAACTCTGCTTCTTTTTTAATCTGTCTCATTCTGCTTTCCGGAATCCCCCATTTACGACCAAAACGTATTAAATCCAACACCAAAACATCTTTAACCAACATGATTCTTTCTTCAGCAAAAGATCCAATAAAATTATCAGTCAAAGAAGGTAAAATAGTCACAGGGTATAGTTTTCTTGATTCTATCATATATTCTAAGCCATGATCATTGGGGTGTCTCCAACCTAAAAGATCCAAGCCTACGCATTGAGTGTATTTGATAGCTTCAGTAGTAAACTTGGTGTTAGTTACCACAATACCTTGCATTTTTAAATCTTTTAATTCTTTTGTTTTAAAGAATTTACCATTTTCTAAATCTGTGATACGAGAATGATTAGCTAAAACTACTTTCAAGTCTACACGGCAACCAATGGTATTGTGATATTTACATTCTCCCACAAAAATCTTTTTTTCTTTTTTAGCTAAAAAATCAACTTCGTGATTGACACATACCCCGGGAAGATATTGATGGTTTTGGACAGCATAGCCATAGTCTTCAAAAATATCAGCTACGTATTTTTCAAAATGAAAACCAGTAGGTCCTAATTTTCTAATACCTTCTTTTAAACTAAAACGCATGGCAGAATACGGAGCTTCTTTGATTAAAAAAGATTTTATTCTGTCATGAATTTCCTGGGTAGTAATACCAGGATATGCTTTTTGTTGTATCTCAAAAACAATTTGCTTGGCTAAATCATTACTAGCCCCGCTACGTTTAGCGCTACGATATACCTTAAACTCAGAAAGGGGTTCTTGGTCCCCAGCACCATTAATTACATATATTTTTTTATCCATTTAATGTTTCCAAGGTAGGACCTTGTTTTTTTAATTTTTCAGAGAGACTCTGATCATATTTAAAAATATTGTCTTGCCAGATGTAAGCATCTACAATACCTGACCAAGAATTATTTTCTAATATTGTTCCTTTAAATTGCACAATGCCTTTTTCTAAAGGTATTAATTCAAAAACAGAAAGATCTTGTTCTGATGATCCTTCACTAAAAATTGAGAAAGAATCATTACCTAAAACATCTTCTATTTTTACCCAATTTAAATTAGTACCATCATATGAGAAAATACCAAAATTTGATACCCCTGTTTCTGGTTCTCCTAGATTAATCAAAATTTCATTTAAGCTATCTTGATTAACATCTTTTAATTCTTTGAAGCTAGGACAATCAAAATTACCCATAGCTTGGCTATTAGGTAAAACTAATTCTGATTTTAGAATAGGTTGATTTTTTTCATTAGGACCTAAAATAGAAACATTAGCTTGGTAGCTATTTTCAGTTTGATCGCAAGCAAAAATCATGATTTCGTTAATATTGTCATTATTAATATCAACAATCTTTTTTTGCCATTGTGCTCCATCTACATATTTTGGTAAAAAGGGATATATATCTACATTTTCAGGATCCCAAGATTCTGATTCTGCGACAGTGTTAGGTTGATAATTGATAACTTCTTGTTGAAAAGAAAGATTTTTAAAAGACATACTAACCCACCACAAAATAGATAATACGATGACGGTGATAATCAATCCTAGATATGTTTTAAGCTTCATATGTTTTTTATTTTTTATTTTTTTCTAAAATACTAACTTCTCTTTCATTAAAACCAAAATGATGAGCGATCTCATGCCAAATGGTATGAAAAACAATTTCTTTTAAATCTTGCCCATATTCTGCTTGATTTTCAATGGCATTTTTAAAAATAGTGATCTTGTCTGGTAAAACATTGGAATAATGACCACGCTGATTTAAAGGTACACCTTCATACAAACCTAACAAACAATCCCCTTTTCTCATTCTCATTTTTTTCAATTGATATTCGCTAGGTACTTCTGCTACTACGATAGCAACATTATTCAAACGTTTTAAGAATTTTTCCGGCAATCTATTTAAGGCTTCATCAGCTATTTTTTCAAATAAATCTATATCCATATTATTCTATTCCTAATTCTTTTTTAATATCATCGGGGATGGGTATGGCTTTGTCTCTAGGACTAATACCCGGATATCTCCAAGCGCTGATAATTTTAAATTTTTGACCTGATAACATTGTTTTTTTAGATATCAATTGGTACATGGTCCAAATTTCATATGGATGTTTTTTCGTACCGGAAGTTTGCATGACAGCAATGGTTTTAGGAGCTACGCCATATTCGATACGATCAGGATGAAGGGTTACCCTTTTTACTCTATTAACAGACAATTGGTAATGCTGCATCTTGTTCTGAGCATGATTAGTCCAGGAAAAACGATCGCTGTCAGGTAATTTTTTAGTAGGAAACATATACTTTGTCTATTATATATCATATCAATAAACCAGGCAAATGAATATCCATTAAAATCTTAAAAAATTAGAATAAAAAATGACCCCTCAATTATTTGAGGGGTCTTGTATTACTAAGAAGCTAAACTCTTCAGGAAATCCAACGAAAAGTCCTCGTCTCAAATCCACTTTGTATAGACCGAGGAACAGGTTGACAGAAAGGGATAATAAAAATGAAACGACAGTTGCTATCACGCAAACAACTGGATCTCATATTAACTTCAAAACTGTTAATCCCTTTTTTGCCTTCTTTGTCACACTCTATGGTATAGACAAAGTCGCCACTTGCACATTTAATCTGTTCCATGGCTACATGAAGATATTCATCAGCCGGCTGGTCCATATATTGCACACGCAATTGAGGGCCTAGATTATCTGGGCAGAGTTCAAGACCAAGACTTATGGCTTTTCGATAAATATTAATAAGAGGGATGATGTTACACGAAAAGCCAAGTTCGGCAGCTGAAATATTAACAAGTTGAACTTTTACTTCACTGGTTGCCACGTCGAGTGCAGAATTATTAAGCATGTCGTTAACTCCATCATCTTTATAAAAGCCGCCAGATAATAGAGTACGACGGAAATCGTCAGCAGTTCGTAATTCTGCGTCAAGGGTAATGGTTTTCCAAACTTCGAAATTTACCCATGGGTTTTCCATATAGAGGAATCTCTGAAAGGCGTTTAACCATGTTTCTCCATCAGGACTAGCCAATCTTTCATATAATAATGTAATTGCTTCAGCTACTGTGCTCATGTGAAGTGTACCGAACACGCTAGGCATGATCAGTCTCCTTTTCTGCTAAAGAACTATTATTAGTAGTCATAGCCATAAAATTCCAAAAAATTAGAATCTTGTGGCTACGGCTACATTCATAAATAAATTATTAAAGAACTTCTCAATTTATACTTTCTTTGTATGATTTTGTCAAATTAATATATTAATCTGCAGAGTTTTTTGCTTAAACTACCTAAACGTAAAATTGTAAATTTTCCTTTTTGATATGTAATCAAGGTAGAAGATGGTTTGTCTCTTTTTCCACCATCTAAATAAAAATCAATTTCATTTTTAAAATACTTTTTTGCAGCTTGTATGGTTTTAGCTGGTTCCTTGCCTTCCCAATTAGCGCTAGGAGCAATTAAAGGTCCTGTTATTTTTAAAAAATCCCTTAATTTCTTATCTCTAGGTAAACGAAAAGCTAAAGACTTGGTACCTCTATGTAAATATTTTAAATTATCATTAGAACAAGGAAGAATAACACTAATAGAATTAGGCCAAATCTGAGAAAGCATATTTTTTAATTTAATACTTAATTTAATATTAAATTTTTTTAAATCTGATATTTGACTGATTAAGATAATACAAGGTTTGTCAGGTTGGCGATGACGCAAATGATATACTTTTTCTACAGCTTTAATATTAAAAGCGCTAGCTACTAAACCATAGATAGTATCAGTGGGTATTACTCCTACCCCACCGTCTATAATAATCTTAGATATTTCTTTCCCCTTGATTTTCTTTTTAAAATTAATCATTTTCATATATTTTTTTGACTTTTTCTACCTCTGTTAGCAAACCTATGGGCTTCATCTCTTAAAGATTTTAAATTATCATATAATGTTAAAATCATTTCTTCTGTTGATTTTTTAATGTTTTTACCAAAAACTAAACGATCGTTATCCATTTTAGATAGTCCTACTAATGGAATGTTAATTTTTAAACGAGACAATACTAATGACAAAAATTGGACTTGAGGTTTACCTCCGTCTATTAAAATCAAATCTGGCTTGGGCCATTCTAAATGTTTGAAACGACGTTGCACCATTTCTGCTAAAGCCCTTAAATCATCATGGGCTGGAGCACTTTTTATCTTAAACAATCTATATGATTTCTTGTCTGGTAAAAAATCAGAAAAAACCACCATGGCTCCAAATGTTTCACGACCTGAGAGATGAGAAATATCATATCCTTCTAAGCGCCTAAAGCTTTTTATCTTTATCAAAGAGTTTTCTTTTTGCAATAAGGTAACATCTTGAATATGCTTTAAGGCTTTTGCTTTTTCCGGGTTTTCTTTAATCAATTTTGATAACAATTTTTGTTTTTGTCCGTTAAGAAGCATGACAATATGCGAAATGTTTCTTCTGTAATCAGATATTAGAATCTGTCCACAACAGATTCCTGGACACATATGAATTTGATAATCAAAACAAGGTTTACTGTTAGGTTTGCAAAGACTATAAGGGAAAATCCTTCTAATGATTTGCAAAGCGTTTTTTACCAAATACAAACTTTGATATGGTCCAAAAATATGAATTTTCTTTCGAGCAGTATTTAAAAATTTATCAGCTTCTTTAGATCGTACAATGATAGGTTTGGGATATTTTTGATTTTCGTCAATAACAATATAGATAAAAGACCGATCATCATTGTCTTTGATATTGTATTTAGGCCAATGTTTTTTAATAGCCAAAGCTTCGTAAATGATTGCTTCTAAAAGATTATCAGTTGTTTGAAACTTAATGGTCTTTGCTAAATTAACCATCTCTCTAATTCTGGATTCTAAGTTTTTTTGAAAATAGTTAGCTAATCTTCTTTTCAGAGAAATAGCCCTACCGATATATAATATTTTGTTTTTTGAATCAATAAAAAAATAGATACCAGGCTTATCAGGTATTTTTTTAATCTGATCTTTTAAATTAGATCTTGAATTTTTCTTTGAGATTTTTGATTCTGTCATAGGATTCTTGAATCCTAGTTGCGCTGATTTGACCTTGCTTGACTGCTTTAAAAATTGCTTCTTGAGCTGTATACGGAGCTAAGCCATCGTATACACTGGCATTGTTAGAAATTATTAAAAGATCGCAACCAGCGATGACTGCTCTAACTACTGATTCTGAAAAACCATAATTCTGGCTGATGGCTCCCATTTGCATATCATCGGAAACAATAACACCTTGAAATTTTAATTGGTTTCTTAAAATATTTTGTAAAAATAAAGGAGACAAGGTTGCAGGATATTCCGGGTCTATTTTAGTATTAACAATATGCGCGGTCATCACTAAATCCAATTGATTATTTTTAATTAATTTTTCATATGGTATTAATTCTTTTTGCTGATATGTATTAGTAACATCTACCAAACCTTTGTGGCTGTCTGCTTGGGAGCTACCATGACCAGGAAAATGCTTAGCTGCTGTAATAATATTATATTGATGCAAACCTTTGATAAAAGCTTCTGCTTGGCTAACTACAATATCAGGGTTATCAGAAAAAGATCTTTCTAAGTTACCAATTACTGGATTAGTAGGATTAACGTTAACATCTAAAACAGGAGCAAAATCCATATTAAATCCTAACTCGGATAATTGTTTACCTAAGTCAGCTCCTATTTTCTCAGTTTCTTTAACATCATTTTTTGTACCCATTTCTAAAGCGCTAGGAATGGTAATGTATCCATATTTAGTTTTTAAACGATTAACATATCCTCCTTCAGCGTCTACGGCTACTAACAATGATTTTTTTGTTAAAGTTTTAATATCAGATATTAATTTTTTTACCTGATTAGAAGCTGAGATATTTCTTACAGAAGATTTGTTAGCTGTGTCATAATCAAAAAGGATGATACCTCCTAAATTCAAATCTTTGATAGCTTTGACAATATATGAATCTTCTGTAGCTTCTAAACCCCTAAAACCTACAATAAACATTTGACCAATCTGATCTTTCAATAATTGGTCTTTTTTCCTAATAATATCAATAGCTGATAAAGTTTGACTCCCTACATAACCACTAGCAGGAGCAATATTATTTTTAATTTGAAAATCTATTACTGCTTTTTTCGTTAAAAACAAAAAATTACCAGTAACCGGTCCCTGGTAATAGTTATTGTCTTTTAAAAATTGTTGAAGAATTTTTACATCACTGTTTTGATTCAAACCGTAATATATATTTCTACAACCCCAATCACACGCTCTAACGTTTGAAGATAATGTTAAAAATATAAAAACAAATAAAAACAAATAAAATTTTTTCATATCTTTATTATATCAAATTTTAAAAAATAGTTAACCTAAATTCTTTTGACGACGTCTTTCTTCTGTCTCATCTAAAATCTTTTTTCTGATTCTGATATTTAAAGGTGTCACTTCCACTAATTCATCTTCCCCAATATATTCTAAGGCAGCTTCTAGACCCATAGTTTTAGGAGTATCAAAATGTTCTGTGGCCCCATCATTTTTAGCTCGCATATTAGACAATTGTTTTTCTTTGCAAATATTAACGCTAATATCTTGGCTACGATTATTTTGCCCCACTACCTGTCCTTTATACACATCTACTCCTGAGCCAATAAAAAGAATACCTCTGTCTTGGACATTAACTAAACCATACAATCTAGTTTTACCAGTTTCGTGGGCTACCAAAGAACCTTGCTCTCTAGGTCTCCATTCTTTTTCATCTGGTAGATATTTGTAAAAAGCAGTGTTGATAATACCCAATCCTCTAGTATCAGTTAAAAATTGACCACGGTAGCCAAATAAACCTCTGGTAGGTACGATAAATTCTAAAAACACAATACCATTTTCAGTATACATTTCTTTCATTTCTCCATGACGGCTACCTAATTTTTGAATGACTATTCCAGAATATTCTTCAGGAACTTCAATATATACCTGTTCAAAAGGATATAATTTTTTACCATTTTCTTCTTTAGAAATTACTTGTGGAGAAGATACTTGAAATTCATATCCTTCACGGCGTAATCTTTCAATTAAAATGGCTAAATGTAATTCACCTCTACCAGAAACTATCCAGGTAGCATTGGGTCCGTCAGCTACTTTTAAAGCCATATCTGTTTCTAATTCTTTTTGCAATCTTTCATTGATTTGCCTGGAACTACCAAATTCCCCTTCTTTACCTGCAAAAGGTGAGTCATTAATACTAAAAACCATTTTAACTGTAGGTTCATCGATAAATAACAAAGGTAAAGCTATGGGGTTAATAGGATCAGCAATAGTTTCTCCAATATTAATATCAGGAATACCAGAAACAGCTACAATATCTCCAGCTACAGTTTCTTCAATTTCTTTTTTTTCTAAACCTTCGTAGGTATAAAGAGAAGTTAATTTATACTTTTTCATCACTCCTAAATGATTAATATGCATTACTTCTTGTCCACTGCGTATTATCCCATTAGAAATTCTTCCGGTAACAATTCTGCCTTTAAAATTATCTCCTTTAATGGTAGTAGCTAACATTTGCAAAGGTTTATCAATATCTCCTTTAGGCGGTGGAATATATTTGATGATAGCTTCAAAAATATCTGTAATATCTACCATTTTTGATAAATCAGAATCTAAACCCGCTTTACCTTCTCGAGTAGCGGCATAAATTACGGGAAAATCAGCAGTATGATCATCTGCACCTAAATCCATAAACAAATCAAAAGTTTTATTCAAAGCAAAATCAGGTCGAGCTTCAACTTTGTCTACCTTATTGATAACCACAATGATTCTGTGTTTCATCTCTAAGGCTTTTCTTAAAACAAATCTAGTCTGAGGCATGGGTCCTTCTTTAGCATCTACTAAAAGTAAACAACCGTCGGCCATGGCTAAAACACGTTCTACCTCACCACCAAAATCAGCATGACCTGGGGTATCAATAATATTAATTTTTGTTCCGTTGTAAACAACAGAAGCATTTTTTGAAAAAATAGTAATACCTCTTTCACGCTCTAAATCATTAGAGTCCATGATGCAAGTTTCATCAATAACATTCTTATTAAGTTTGGTTTTTGATTGACGCAAAAGAGCGTCCACTAAAGTGGTTTTACCATGGTCTACGTGAGCAATAATGTTTTACCATGGTCTACGTGAGCAATAATAGCTACATTTCTAATGTTATCCATAATTATCATTAAAAAACCACTGAGAGACCTCAGGGTTCGAAGTCAAATTTAATGTATCTTATCTTAAAATTAAGAAATCGTCAAATATTTAACAGAAAAAGAATGATTATATCTATTTATTAATCATTAAATAAGCAATATTAAATGGAGACTTTGATATTTCTCTAATCTGGTTCCAATGTATAAAAACTTCTGCCGTACTAGGTAATATACTCCTAGCAGGAAAATAAAAAGTGATACCTTTTTCATTAACTGTAAAATCTTGTTGATTTTTTATTTTAGATTTAATACTCTCAATACTTTCAATTTTAGGATCAATATAATCATATATTTCATTATCGTCAATGCTCAATTCAGTTATTTTCCAATGCATATTATCTCTAATTTTTTGTGAAATGATTTCTAAATCTGCATTAATAATATCATTTAAAACTAATTCTTTATTTAATTTCAAATCATAAGTCATAGTCTTTCTAATAAAATAACCAGAATCCCAAAATGCAAAACTAACTATATTTGGCGAAAAAGAAGAAGAACTATACATAACATTTAAACTGGCTTTCATCCATTTCCCAGTTTGTGTAGATTCAGTGCCATTTTTATTATTATTCTTAAATAATCCTATTTGCTCTGTTGCCCAAGATTCTATCATATTATCGATTTTCTTATTACAAACGATAGGATAACTAAATTTTATATCGTACATATCAGTACTCTCGTTAACTATTTTTTGATTAAGACAAAAAGATGTTTCTTCTTCTATGGCATCAGATGTTGTGGATTCTGTATTAGTTGATGATGTCGGTACAATATTATGGTTAGGTATATCACTAATAACCCAATAATAAAATAATCCATTTATCGCTAAAACAGCAATGATTATCAAAATCAGTTTGTAATTTATTTTCATTATTTCAAATTTTATTTAAAAATTATAACGCTGAATCAAAAGGAGGTAGCAACATATCATATAACTCGCTCCAGAATAAATGTACTTCACGAGTACCGGTAGCGTAAGGAGCTACTTGGTAGGGGCTGAAATAGAATGTCATACCTTCTTCGTTAACTGTAAAATTCTGATAGTTTTCTGCTATTGGACCTGCACCTTCGGTTACCCATGTATTATCAACTTGTTCTAAAGGTAAATTAGAAATGATATTTGGAATAGCTAAAGCTGAAATTTTGTTTATATAATCAGAATCTGGTTTAAAAACATCCACTAAAGTTAATTCTTTGTTTGATTTCAAATCGTAGGTTTTGGTAAATATCACCGGGTTAGGATGTGCTGCGCCAGAATTCATTTCTGAAATGGTAAAAACAAAACTCACAATATTATTAGGGAAAAAAGAAGTTATGTATCTGGCATACATACTATTTTTTAAGTTTTCGATCATAGGAGATTCAGTTATCTGCAATTTATAATCATCTACTTGTTTGGTAATAAAAGATTCTATCATGCTATTAATTGCAACATTAGAAGTCTGAGGATATCTAACATCTAACATTAAAGAATCTGTTTCGCTTTTAATGATTTTTTGGCTAATACCATCATCTAATTTTACCGCGGGAGAAGACAGGGGTGTAATATTATTTTTCTGGAAAAAAAGAGTATCACAGAGAATCAAAATAATAATAAAACCCAATGCCACTATAATTGTAAAAGTTCCTTTCATTTTTTTATATTAATATTAATTAACAACCTTTCTAATAACTATTATACTCTTTTAACCTTGTCAACGCAAATACGTTTTTAGGTATTTAGCTGTATATGAAATTTTGTTTTTAACCACTTCTTCAGGGCTACCTTGAGCTATTAATTTACCACCATGTTCCCCTCCTTCTGGACCTAAATCAATAATATGATCAGCTGATTTAATCATGTGCATATTATGCTCAATAACTAAAACTGTGTTACCTTTGTCCACTAATTTGTTTATCACCTTTAAAAGCATTTCAATATCATGATAATGCAAACCCACGGTAGGTTCATCTAAAAGATATATGGCTCTTTTACCTAAAGGATGAGTTAATTCTTTGCCTAATTTGATTCTTTGGGCTTCTCCGCCTGAAAGTGTAGTAGCAGATTGACCTAATTGAATATATCCCAAACCTACTTCTTTTAACACTTTAAGTTTTTCTGCTACCAAATAATTATCTAAAAAGAAATCCAAAGCTTCATCAACAGTCATATTTAATACATCACTGATATTCTTTTTTTTGTATTTGACTTGTAATGTTTCTCTGTTAAACCTTTTGCCTTGGCAAACATCACATTTTACCAAAACAGGTGGTAAAAAATGCATTTCTATCAAATTAGCACCAGCACCTTCGCAAGATTCACAACGTCCTCCTCTAACATTAAAAGAAAAACGGGAAGCTTTGTATCCTTTTTCTCGAGATTCTGGCAAACTAGAATAGAAATCTCTAATAGGAGTAAAAATACCTGTATAGGTTGCTGGGTTAGACCTAGGCGTGCGTCCTATCGGAGATTGGTCTACCATAATAATCTTGTCTATATATTCTGTTCCTAAAATCTGGCTAGCATCTTCTAAGGGTTTATTAATTCTACTTTTAACTAGCATCTTCTAAGGGTTTATTAATTCTACTTTTAATACGTGTTAAATTTTTATATAAAACATCATAAAGCAAAGATGATTTACCGCTACCTGAAACACCAGTGACACAAATAAACTTACGTAGTGGTATTTCTACGTCTACGTTTTTTAAATTATTAGCTCTCGCTCCAATGATTTTAATTTTTTCCGTATACTTATGCCTTCTGTGTTCTGGTATTTTAATTTCTTTTTCACCTTTCAAATACTTTAAAGTTAAAGAATTGTTAAATTTTTTCTTGTCTGACATTAAATCATCTAAGCTACCGATGGCAACAATTTCTCCGCCATGACGACCTGCTCCTGGTCCTATATCTACGAGATAGTCAGAAGTTAAAATTGTTTTTTCATCATGCTCTACAACTATGACAGTATTGTTTTGTTCTTTTAATGCTTTTAAGGTTTTAATTAATTTAGCTGTATCTCTTTCATGTAAACCAATAGTAGGTTCGTCTAAAACGTATAAGGTACCAGAAAGTTTAGAACCGATTTGTGATGCTAAACGAATTCTTTGAGCTTCACCTCCAGATAAAGTTTCAGCTTCTCTTCCTAAAGTTAAATAATCCAAACCTACTTCTAAAAGAAAACCTAAACGATTAATTATTTCTTTTAAAACACTGAATGCAATAGTTTTAGAGCGACTATCTAGTTTACTTTCATATTCTATAAAAAATTCGTAAGCTTTTTCTATTGTTAAATTAGTAACTTCCCAAATGTTTTTTTGACCTATCCTAATAGACAAAGCTTCTGGTTTTAATCTTTTACCCAAACAATCAGGACAGATGTTTTTTAAAAATATATCCTCTTTACCTAAACCATGACAGGTAGGACACGCTCCCATGGGACTGTTAAAAGAAAACAAACGTGGTTCAATTTCCGGAAAAGAAAAATTATCATGCGGACAAGTCCACAGGGCAGAAAGTAAAATTTCTTCTGATTCTTTTTCTTCCTTAAAGAGAGCTGTCACCAAACCTTTACTATAATGTAAAGCATTTTCTACAGCTTCATACAAACGACTTTGATCTTTTAACAAAACTTTGTCCATGACAATATCAATATTATGAGGTTGATATCGAGATAAGGTTAATCTTTCGTGTAAGGATTTAATTTTGCCATCTACTCTTGTTTGACTAAAACCTAAATTCAAAAAATCGTAAAACATTTGATAGTATTCACCTTTACGATGTTTAATGACCGGAGCAAGGATAACAACATATTCTTCTTTCAATTCATGTGCTTTTTTATTAATAATATCAATCATTTCATCTAAAGCTAATTTTTGAATTTTTCTATCACATTTTGGACAATATACTTCTCCTAAACGCGCATATAAAACTCTTAAATAGTCATATATTTCAGTTAAGGTGCCTACAATAGATCTAGGATTGTGACTTAACGCTTTTTGATCAATGGCAATAGCAGGAGACAAACCTGTAATCTCATCCACATCAGGCCTATCCATCTGACCTAAAAATTGACGAGCATACGGTGAAAGAGATTCTATATATCTTCTTTGACCTTCAGCAAAAATGGTATCAAAAGCTAAAGATGATTTACCGCTACCAGAAACTCCGGAAAAAACAATTAATTTGTTTTTAGGTAACTCTAAAGAAACATCTTTTAGATTATGTACCCTAGCACCTTTAATAATAATTTTGTCTTGCATATTTTTTAATCTAATAATTGTTCAATATCTTTCTTGATGGTCAAAGGGTTGATATGATGTTTTTGATTGTATTTCTTCTGTACTTCTCTTCGCCTATCTACTTCTTTCATAGCTCTTTCAATAGATCCGGTAATAATATCTGCATACAAAATAATTTTACCAGAAACATTTCTGCTAGCTCTACCCATAGTTTGAATCAAAGATGTTTCACTGCGCAAAAAACCCTCTCTATCAGCGTCTAAGATAGCTACCAAGGTTACTTCGGGTAAATCTAAACCTTCCCTTAAAAGATTGACTCCTACTAACACATTAAATCTGCCTCTACGAAAATCTGTAATGATTTTTGTGCGTTCCATGGTTTTGGTATCAGAATGCATGTATTGAACTTTTAATTTCTTTTTTTTCAAAAAATCACAAAGATCTTCTGCCATTTTCTTAGTTAAAACATTGATGATCATTCTTTCATTTTTTTCTGTGATCTTTTTTGCTTCTAGAATAACATCATCTACCTGACTCTTGTTTTTTCCTTGATCAAAAACAGGTTTAACTAATACTGGTGGGTCTATCAGTCCTGTAGGTCTGATAATCTGCTGGGCAATATATGCTGATTTTTGTATTTCCCAATCGCTAGGAGTAGCTGAGGTAAAAATAGTCTGACCAATTCTTTTTTCAAATTCATCAAATTTTAATGGTCTGTTGTCTAATGCTGATGGTAAACGCCAACCATATTCTACTAAAACTTTTTTACGACTTTGATCACCGGCATACATACCCCTAACTTGTGGTACACTGATATGTGATTCATCAATAATAGTCAAAAAATCAGGTTGGTTTTTTTCGTTTAAAGGAAAATATGACAATAAGGTATCAGCAGTTTCACCAGCTAATTTGCCAGAAAGAGATCTAGAATAATTTTCAATGCCATGACAATATCCCAAAGATTTCATCATTTCCATATCATATTTTGTACGACGTTGTAATCTTTCTGCTTCTAAATACAATTTATTTTTTTTAAAATATATCAATCTTTCTTTTAATTCTTGCCCTATCTCTTTAATAGCTGATTTAATTTGTGGTTCATTAGAAATAAAATGTTTAGGAGGAAAAATTGCTAAATCTTGGGTTTTTGATGTGATATGTCTAGTAAGAGGATCTAAAAAATATAATGATTTGATTTTTTGATCTGATATTTCTATTTTTAATATATGTTCTCCAGAAGCTGGCATGATTTCAAATACATCTCCCCTAGCTCTAAAATATCCTCTTAACAAAGTCCCATTTGTTCTTTTGAATTGAATTTTAACTAATTGACGTAAAAGATCACCTCTGGTAATGACTTGATTTAAAGTTAAATGCAAAGCTGAACCTAAATAATTAACAGGTACGCCTAAATTGTAAATACAAGATACAGAAGCAACAATAATCACATCTCTGCGAGACAGTAAGGCTGTTGTAGCTTTGTGTCTTAATTTATCTATTTCTTCATTAATCATAGATTCTTTGCCAATATAGGTATCAGTAGAAGGCATATATGCTTCTGGCTGGTAATAATCGTAATATGAAACAAAATAGTTGACAGAGTTTTCTGGAAAGAAATTTTTGTATTCTCGATATAGCTGAGCAGCTAATGCTTTATTAGGAGCAATAACTAAAACAGGCTTGTTAAAATGGCTAATCACATTAGCCATGGTATATGTTTTACCAGATCCTGTAACCCCTAATAAAGTTTGATACCTATGTCCTGATTTTAACCCATTAATCAAACCAGAAATAGCCTGAGGTTGGTCCCCGGCTGGTTTATAGTGTGAATGTAATTTAAAGATAGA
>JAPLYJ010000051.1 GCA_026395655.1 Candidatus Parcubacteria bacterium | reverse complement strand
CTATGAACATGAAGATGGGTAAATTTCATGAAAATCTGCTGTTTTTAAAAATTATTCTTAAATTTAAAAACATTTTAACAGTTAAAAAAAATAAATACAATGGACTTGAAAATTGAAAAATCATATTGGAAAAAAGGGTATAAAAATGTCGTGGGTTTAGACGAAGCTGGTCGCGGACCTTTAGCCGGACCTGTTTACGCCGCCAGTGTGGTTATCATTTATTACAAAATTAAAAAAATAAATACCTCTGATTTAAAAATCTGGCAAGAAATCAAATTTTTGACTAAAGATTCTAAAAAAATGTCCCCGTCTTCAAGAGAACATGTATTTAACTTGATAAAAAAATGCCCTGTTATAGAATTTGCCTACGCTTCGGTTGACCAAAAAATTATTGATAAAATTAATATAGAAAAAGCTAGTCATTTAGCCATGAAAAAATCTTTAGATCTTTTATCTAAAAAAATAAAATTTAATTTATCAAAAACTATTTTACTTTTAGATGGTAACCGTATAATGAACCCAAATTTAAAAATTAAATTTCAACAGAAAGCTATTATTAAAGGTGACAACAAAATTATTTCTATTAGTTTAGCTTCCATCATTGCAAAAGTAATGCGAGACAAAAAAATGTTTTTCTGGGATAAAAAATATCCTAAATATAAGTTTGCTATTCATAAAGGATATCCTACGCTTTTACATTTTAAAATGTTAAAAAAATACGGACCTTGCAATTTACACCGTTTCAGTTATAAACCTGTAATAGAAAGTATGAAAAAACATGGATAAGAAAATTTTAGTGATTTTAGGACCTACAGCTTCTGGTAAATCAGATTTAGCTATTAAATTAGCTAAAATTTATAAAGGAGAAATTATTTCTGCCGATTCCCGTCAGGTATATCAAAATATGGATCTAGGCACAGGTAAAGTGAAAAAAGATCGCAAAAATAATAATAAAGAATATTTTTCCAATAATATCAGACATCATCTTTTAGATGTTTTTAAACCTACGGATATTTTTACAGTAAGTGATTTTCAAAAAAAAGCCAATGTAGCAATTTCAGATATCTTAAAAAGAAAAAAACTCCCTATCATCTGCGGAGGTACAGGCTTTTACATTTCTGCTTTAACAGAAGGATGGCAATTTCCTCAGGTAAAACCTAACTACAAACTCAGAAAAAAATTAGAAAAATTAACCACCATTAAGCTATACCAAAAATTAATTAAAAAAGATCCAGCAAGAGCAAAAAATATAGATCGTTTTAATCGTGTCAGACTTATTCGTGCTTTAGAAATATCAGAAAAAATAAAAAAAACAGAACCTTTAAAAAAAATATCACCAGATTGGAATATTTTATTTCTAGGAGTTAAAAGAAATCAATCTGAATTAAAAAAATTAATCAAAAAAAGATTAGATAACAGACTATCTTCTGGTATGATATCTGAAATTAAAAAATTAAAAAAACAAGGAGTCAGCTCTAAAAGATTAGAAAGCTTTGGTTTGGAATATCGTTGGATTAACAGATATTTAGAAAACAAGATAGACAATAAAACCATGCAAATAGAATTATATAGAGCCATTTGTCAGTACGCTAAAAGACAAATGACTTGGTTTAAGAAAATGCAAAAAATTACATGGGTTAAAACAGAAAAACAAGCTGAAAAACATATTACTAAATGGTTAAAAACCTATTAATCCCAAAACTTGCTTTTTTTATCCAACTTTGATATTATACTAGTGTTAAATATGCCCTAGAGGGCATTTTAAAAATCAAACAAATATGACAAATTTAATATACAAGACAATAAAATATTTCAAAGAATCTTGGGCTGAGCTTAAAAAAGTCAATTGGCCTACACGTCAAGAAACAATCAAACATTCTTTGGCTGTTATAGGGTTATCTGCCATTGTAGGTTTGTTTTTAACAGGTACAGACTCTATTTTTAAAATCATGGTCAGGTTGATCATTAATCGTTAAATAAAACATGCCTAAGCAAGAAATCAATTTAGGACGCAATTGGTACGTCATTCACACATATTCCGGCTACGAAGATGCTGTAGCTAGAAATTTAAAACAGCGTGTGGAATCTTTAGATATGCAAGACAAGATTTTCAGTGTTTTAATCCCCAAAGAGAAAAAAATTGAAATCAAAGGAGGTAAAAGAACCATCGTAGAAGAAAAAATATATCCTGGATATGTTTTTGTAGAAATGATGGTTACAGATGATTCTTGGTACGTGGTACGCAACACACCTAGAGTAACCGGTTTCATTGGTTCAGGTACTACCCCTATTCCCGTCTCTGCAGAAGAAATGCAAGCTATTTCTTTAAAAATGGGTGATATAGAACCTAAATACAAGATGAATGCAAAAATTGGTGATATTGTTAAAATTTCTGACGGACCTTTTAAAGATATAGAAGGGAAAATCAGCGAGGTAGACGAGGCTCATGGTCGTATCAAGGTCTTAGTAACACTTTTTGGCAGAGAAACACCCGTAGACTTAGATTTCTTACAAATCAAAAAAATTACATAATCAAATATATGGCAAAACCAATCAAAACAGTTATCAAATTACAGATTCCCGCAGGCGTAGCTAATCCTGCTCCTCCAGTCGGACCTGCCTTAGGTCAACACGGTTTAAATATTCAGGAATTCTGCATGAAATTTAATGCTGCTACTGCACAACAAGCAGGCAATATTATTCCCGTAGAAATAACAGTATATACAGACAGAACTTTTGATTTAACTTTCAAACAACCCCCTGTTTCAGATATGTTACGTAAAGCTGTTGGTGTAGAAAAAGGATCAGGCAACCCTTTAAAAAGCAAAATTGGAAAAATATCTCGAGCTCAAGCAGAAGAAATTGCTAAAAAGAAAATGCCAGATTTAAATACTGATGATTTAGAAGCTGCCGTTAAAACTGTGACCGGTACTGCTAGGTCAATGGGAATAGAAGTTACTGATTAATATTTTTAAAAATAAGTTTTAAAATCCCGCTTTTTCAAGCGGGATTTTTGATCATACCTTTTTAATAGCAGCTTTAGGATATGAATCATCTATTGTTATTATCTCAAAATCATCAAAGATAACAGGGATTTCCTTTTGTAATTCTTCTAAAAGCGGGATCATAATTTCTCTAATTTGTGGATGGGCAGCTTTTTGACAACGCATTTTAAATACATGCCTCCATTCCCTTAAATTATATGTAGCATAAATTTCTGTTTTTAGGGAATTAGATAAAACGTCTCTCGCTTCTTCTGGTTTAGCCCCAGAAGATATTAATTTTAAATATGAAGAGGCACAAGCTTCACAACTTTCTAACCAAAGACGATATGCTTCGCTATCTTCTTTAAAAAATAAAGGTTTGATGAATTGAATCTTACCAGAATAATTACAATAACGAGTGGATTCTTGGGTATAAGCTGCGATCCTATGACGTACTAATTCGTGAGTTACTCCTCTATCACAAATGAATTTCACAGTAAAAGAAACATGCTCTAAAATACTCTCATGACCCCAACCTAAGAGCTTTTTAATAAATTCTTCAGCTGTCCCAGGAGCAGTCCTATCTTCGCTTTTATGTGAAACTCGTCCAATACGTTCTATTTTTTTTAAAATAGCTTGACTATTAATTTCATCTACAATCTCATGCTTAGGTTCAATAATTTCTATTTCCATGTTTTTATTTTTTCTATTAATAAACGATAAACATCATCTTTCACTTTTTCTAAACTCTGGCTAGCATCTACTATTATAAATCTATCATCTTCTGAAGCCATTTTCAAATATGCTCCTCTAATTGTTTGATGAAAAGACATAACCTCGCTATCTATTCTATCTTTACTCATATTCCCTTTTTCTTTCCGTCCTAATCCAATTACGGGATCAAGGTCTAAAAGCACAATAATATCAGGCCAATATTTACCTATAGCTAACTGATTAATATTATTAACCTGGTCTTGTCCTAATTTACGTCCCACGCCTTGATATGCTAAAGAAGAATGGACAAATCTATCACATAAAACAATTTCACCTTTTTCTATATGAGGAGCAATCACCTCTCTAACATGTTGAGCGCGACTTGCAGCAAATAAATACGCTTCTGTTTCCGGATATACGTTATTTTCAGGGTTTAGAATCAATTGTCTAATGCTTTCCGCTAGATCACTACCTTTACCGCCTGGTTCCCTAGTTAAATATATACCATATCCCTCTGATTGGAGACTCTCTGATAGCCATTTAATGACCGTGCTTTTACCGCAACCTTCTACTCCCTCAAAGACAACGAAAATTCCTTTTTGTGACATATTTTTAAAATTGTTTCTTTAAGAATATCATTGTAATAAAAAAGCGTCAAATGAATATGGAAAAAAAATAAAAAATCAGTTAAAATATACATATGGAATATTATCCTACAATAGGGTTAGAAATACACGCAGAACTTAAAACCAAAACAAAAATGTTTTGTCAGTGTTTGAATGACCCTGATGAAAATCATCCTAATATCAATATCTGCCCCATTTGCGCAGGTCATCCTGGCACACTCCCAGTCATGAACAAAGAAGCTATCAAAAAAGTAATTCAAATGGGTCTAGCTTTAAATTGTGAAATTAATCAGCATTCTAAGTTTGATCGTAAAAATTATTTCTACCCTGATCTACCCAAAGGATATCAAATTTCTCAATATGATTTACCTTTTTGTATCAATGGTAAAATCAATTTATTTTTATCAGATAATCCAGAAATATCACAAAAAGAAATTAGCATTACCAGAATTCATTTAGAAGAAGATGCTGGTAAATTAATCCATGATCAAATTAATAAAAATACTTTAATAGACTTAAACAGAGCTGGTGTAGCTTTGTTAGAATTAGTTACTGAACCAGAAATCCACTCAGCAGAAAAAGCCAAACTCTTCGGTCAAAGCTTACAATTAATTTTAAGATATCTAGATGCTTCTGACGCTGATATGGAAAAAGGACAAATGAGGGTAGAAGTTAATATCAGTTTAAGTTCTAAAGAAGATGCTTTAATAAAAAAATATGGTACTAAAGTAGAAGTTAAAAATCTAAACTCTTTTAGGTCTGTAGAACGTGCTATTGAATTTGAAATACAAAGACAAACAGAAATGTTAGATAGCAAAGAAAAAATAAAACAAGAAACACGCGGTTGGGATGATGTTAAAGGTATCACTTACAGCCAAAGGAGCAAAGAAGAAGCTCAAGATTACAGATATTTCCCAGAACCAGATTTACCACCTATTACAGTTTTTACCAATGAAAAAGAAACTGGACTTTTTTCTTTTGATGAATTAAAAATGTCTTTACCTGAATTACCTTGGGAGAAAAAAACAAGATTAATTTCACAATTAAATATATCTAATGCTGCAGCCATTAATTTAATTCAAGAACCTAAATTAGCTGATTTTTTAGAAAAATGTGTGTCTGAAACGCAAAGCGAAGTAGCTGATCAAACAGCAGAAGATCGTCAAAAAATCATTTCATTGTGCTATAACTATTTAACCAGTGATTTAAAAGGTTTAATGGCTTTAAAAGGCGCTAAAATAGAAGAATTACGTATTACACCAGCTTCTTTTAGTCAATTAATATCTTTAATTTACAATAATAAAGTATCTTCCAGAGGTGCTAAAAACATCTTAGAAGAAATGTTTAAAACGGGTAAAGAACCACATCTTTTAATCAAAGAAATGAACTTAGAACAAGTTTCAGATGAATCAGCTTTAAAATCAGTCATCTTAGAAATTATAAATCAAAATCCAAAAGTCATTGCTGAATTTAAAAATGGAAAAATGAATTCTTTACAATTTTTGATAGGTCAAGCCATGGCTAAAACCAAAGGAGCTGCTGATCCCCAAATCTTAAAAGATCTATTTCTCAAAGAATTAGAAAATTAAACATCTAGATTTTTACCTTGGACGCATAAACTTAAATGAATTTTTTATAAAGCAAACTTCGTTTCTTATCTATGCCGTTGACAACTAATAAAGATTTGCTATACTGACAATGTGATAACACTCTGGAGTATCCTTCGGGATAGCTCCAGATTTTTTATTTTTGGCTTATTTCTTCTCTAATCTTACGTAAATCAATAAATTTAGCTCTTTCTAATAATTCTTTTGAAATATGGCCCCTGGTAGACATTACAATGATTTGTTTGCCTGCTTTTTTAATCCTATCAAT
>JAPLYJ010000012.1 GCA_026395655.1 Candidatus Parcubacteria bacterium | reverse complement strand
TTTTTTTCAGTAAGAATTATTTGGTATTTATCTAACTTGCTCAATATCCGGTGGCTATGAGTGCTGAATAACAATTGAGCATTATTGGGATTGGTTTCTGGCTGTATGAATAATTCATATAACGACAGAATCATTTCTGGATGCAAGTTTACATCTAATTCATCTAAAATAGCAACTCCGCCTTTGGTTAATACCTGTAATATGGTTTTTAACAAAACAAAAAGCTGTTTAGTACCAGAAGATTCATATTGCATGGGTAAATATTCTTTTTGATTGCCAAAAGAATGAGCGACTTTTACATCTATTAAAAGGCTGTTTTCTTTCTTTTTTTTATTAATTTCAAAAGATTCTAAACCAAGATCAAAACGGGACAAAATTTTTTCTGCTTCTTTTTTGATTGTTTTATTACCACCTTCGCTATAAAAATCTAGGGCTTCTAACAATTGATTGGCACTGGGCAAAAGTTGATCGCCAACCCAGCCGGCTTCTATGACATTTGTTTGAACTTTTTGCCAGTAATTAAATATTTCTTGGCTTTCTTTATGATTAAAACGAACAGCAACGCTGATAATACTAGCGTTAGGTCGGATAGAATTTTCAAATTCTTTTGGGAAATTAAAACGCTTATCGTCTAAATCATATTTCTTATTTTTTTCGTTCCATTGGCGAGAAAAAACTTTTTTACTTGTTTCTTTTTGATTAGTTTTGTTTTTAATTTTTAATTCTTCGGATATGATTTTTTTCTCATTAAGAATGAAAGAATAGGTATAGATATTACCATTGATTTCAAAATCAACTGAAAGCTCAGTTGGCTTGTTTTTTTGTTCACCAAACATGAATGATTTTACTGGCAGGGGAGCGGAAGGATTAATATTAAATGAATCTGTGATGAGCCATTTTAAAAATGGTAGAATCTTTAAGAGATTTGTTTTGCCAGATGCATTGGGCCCAATTACAGTTTCAATCTTAGAGAGACGGTTTTTAGAGGGAGCTGTAAAATAACCGTTATTAATCGGAGCCTTATCATTTACGACAAAATTAACGATCGTAAGATCGTTGAAAGAATAAAAGTTTTTACACGAGAATGAATGTATCATAGGTTTGTTGTTTTATACTTGTATATTAGCAAAATCATATATATATGTCAATAACCTACGAAAGATTGTGGAAAATGCTCTAAAACATGGTATTTTAGAGTGTTTTTAGGTATTTATTTATTGGTCTATTTTTTTCAGAGTTTTTTATTGATACTGCAATATCATATCTATAAGAATAAAGAACCTAAACGGTAATTTCTGTTTTGTTAAAACCCTTGGGAATGATAGATATTTATGCGCTTTAAAGCTTGCTATAGATGAAAATAAAAACAGAGAGTCAATGACTCTCTGTAGGTTAAAAGAAAATTATCTTAATAGTTACAGTCTTCTATGGAGTTGGGGGGACGACATTTCCCCATCGTAGTACTTTGGTTGCCAGCAGAAGCTGGATTACTTGTACCCCGCAGTAGAGCCTTTCTGACTTTCAGCTCCACAGAAGATTGTAACAATTATTTTAAAAAATGTAGATTTCTATTGGTAATCTTATTCTTTTAAATGACAGACGTCAATAATCATACTACTTAGCTCAATAAGTAAGTGCAACACTTTGATAAATGAAGTAATATTATATGAATTACGCAAATATTGACATTATTCCCCAAATTCATATATAATTAGGGGAGTATGATCCCCTAAATTAGTATTATTATGGTGAATATCATAAAAAGGCAAATTCAAGATCAGATAGAAAAATCTTTATTTCAAGGCAAAATTGTAATTGTTTATGGAGCTAGACAAGTGGGAAAGACGACCTTAGTGAAGGAAATTCAAAAGAAATATTCTAATGAATCTACTTATCTTAATTGTGATGAGATAGATATTAGGCAGGCTTTGGAAGACAGAACCTCTACAGAGTTAAAGGGTATTTTAGGGAATAAAAAATTAGTAATTATTGATGAAGCCCAAAGAGTTAAAAATATCGGTTTAACTTTAAAGCTTATCGTTGATAATTTTCCCCAATATCAGATTATTGCTACTGGTTCTTCTTCGTTTGAATTGTCTAATAAAATTAAGGAACCTTTAACAGGCAGGAAATATGAATTTTATCTTTATCCTATATCTTTAAAGGAAATGAAATCCGTATATTCAGATACAGAGACGGATCGTCTTTTAGATAATTTGATGATTTTAGGTATGTATCCAGAAATTATTAGCCGTTTAAATGATTTACAAGAAGCAAAAGAAAGATTGAGATTGATAACTAGCGACTATCTGTATAAAGATGTATTGCAATATCAAGGTATTCGCAATCCAGAGATAGTAGAAAAATTATTACAAGCGTTAGCTCTTCAAATAGGTAACCAAGTTTCCTATAATGAATTAGCTGCCACTATCGGTATAGACAAAAGAACTGTAGCTAGCTATATCAGAATATTAGAACAAGCTTTTATTATTTTTAGATTAAATCCTTTTAGCCGCAATTTAAGGAATGAATTGAAAAAAACTAGAAAGATATATTTTTACGATATTGGTATCAGAAATGCCTTAATCAATAATTTCAACACACTGAATTTAAGAAATGATATTGGGCCTTTATGGGAGAATTTTATGATTAGCGAGCGTTTAAAGAATAACAATAATTCTGGCTTTAGGGTTAACAGCTATTTCTGGAGAACCATGCAACAACAAGAGCTAGATTATATTGAAGACAAAGATGGTTTGTTAAATGGTTTTGAATTTAAATACAGTAAAGATAAAGGTGCAAATTGTTCAACTTTTCTAAAAACATATAAGGGTAGTACCGTTGAAGTAATAAATAAAGATGTTTACAGAGATTTTATCGGACTTTAATCTTAATTAATTTTTAAATTTAATGATTGATCAATTTAAATTTAATAGCCTTAAGAAATCAGACCTAATTTTGTATTCTTTGGTAAAAAAAGAAATCAAAAGACAACAAGAAACTCTTTCTTTGATACCTTCGGAAAATTTTTCAACTGGATCTGTTTTAGAGTTGATGGGGTCACCTTTAATGAACAAATATAGCGAAGGATATCCCCATAAACGCTACTATCCTGGGAATATCTTTTACGATGAAATTGAGCTTTTAGCGCAAGAAAGATTATTAAAAGCTTTTAAATTAGATCCTAAAATATGGTCAGTGAATGTGCAAAGCTATTCTGGATCACCGGCCAATATAGCCATCTACCAAGCTTTATTAGAAGAAGGAGATACTATCATGGGCATGTCTTTGTTTTCAGGCGGACATTTAACTCATGGCCACAAAGTTAATTTTTCAGGCAAACATTACAAGTCAATACAATATGAGGTAGATAACAAAGGTTGGTTAGATTACAAAAAAATACAAGAATTAGCTTTAAAGTATAAGCCTAAACTTATTATTTCTGGAGCTACCGCATACCCCAGAGAAATTGATTTTAAAAAAATTGGTAATATTGCTAAAAAAATTGGAGCATATCATTTAGCTGATATTTCTCACATTGCAGGTTTGATATCGGCAGGTTGTCAC
>JAPLYJ010000040.1 GCA_026395655.1 Candidatus Parcubacteria bacterium | reverse complement strand
TCAAACCAAACCCAAATAGTTTGATCTAAATCATCAGGTACGTTAATCCCCCAACCTTTGGAACGGCTAGCTAAACGGGAAACACAAATATCTTTTAATCCGGAATGAACAAAACTTAATGTTTCAGACAGACGGCTGTCCGGAATAATATAATATTGCTTATCAGTTAAAGCTTTATCTAATTTATTTTGATATTCTGATAATTTAAAAAAATAATTATTCTCAGTAATTAATTCTGGTTTTGTTTTATGCTCAGGGCACAAACCATCAATTAATTCGTCTTCGGTATAAAAAGCTTCACAACCTACACAATATAAACCTGTATATTCTTTCATATAAATGTCTTTCTTACAGGCTTGCCAAAGTTTGGTTACCCCCGAGATATGCCTAGGCTCAGTAGTACGTATAAAATCATCGTAAGAAAGATTTAATTCTTTTTTTAGATTATAAAATTTTAAATAATATTCATTTACAAAATCTAAAATAGGTTTACCTACTTTTTCAGCTGTTTGAACATTTTTTAAACTATTTTCATCTGTACCACTTAAAAAATATACCTCTCTGTCTTGCTGGCGGAAATAACGAGCTAAAACATCAGCTTGAATTTTTTCTAAAGCATGACCTAAATGAGGTTGACCATTTATATAATCGATAGCTGTGGTAATGAAAACTCTTTTATTCATATCTTACAATAATTTTTGTTCTTCAGAAAAAGGTACTATCTTGCCGTATTTTAAATCTTTAAGAAATTCGCTAGCTAAAGCTAAAAATGGAATAGCTAACACTATACCTAAAACACCAAATATTTTTCCACCAATAATTATTCCTAAGATAATTAAAATAGGACTAAGCTTGATAATTCTTCCGCGAATAGAAGGAGAAAACAAATGTTCTAATTGATGGGCACCAAAGCACAGAATGATTGCTAACCCCATAGCTATAAAACCTCCTTCTGAAGCTAAAAGTGCTGCTGCTGCTGTGGTAAAAATCGCACCTACGTATGGAATAAAATCTAATAAAGCTGCTAAAAGACCAATGAGTAAAGCGAATTTTACATTTAAAAATATCAAACCTAACGCGATGATAAAACCTGTGATACCACTAATCACTAATTGGCTGTAAAACCAACCACTGATTTTTTTCTGCCATCTAGCCCATAATGATAAAGCATAATTTTCATATGCTACAGGGGTAATAAATCTAATAAATCTTTCTATACCGCCTTTGTCCACATTAATGTAAAAAGCAATTAATAAAGTAAAGAATACAGAGACCAAACTACCGAAGAATTTACCTACAATTTTAAAAGCTGTCATTAATTCGCTACCTATCTGCGCAAAATTTTGAGTAATGGTACTTAACCAATCTCCTGAACTAGTTATATTAGTCAATCCGTACTGACTTAAAAACTGACCAAGATTAAGTTGTTCAAACCACCCAGGGATCATATTAGAAAGTTTGCCGATACTAGCTATAAGTGATGGTACCATAGCATATACTGCTAAAGCCAAAACTATCATTACTGATAGATACATGAATAAAGTACCTATGATACGATGTACGCCCTGATTATTTAACCAGCGGATAGGCATTTCTAAAATAGAGGCAAATACCAAAGCTACGGCAAAAATGAAAATGATCTGACGGAAAAATATCACAGCTGCAATAATACCTATAATCACAAATAATCTAATATAGCTTGACCAGCTGATTTCTAATACTTGTTTATTATTATTCATATATTTTATATCCCAATTATTTTATCAAATATTTTTTTATTTTTAAATGGACCAATGACTGCTAGATTTATTTTTTTAAAATCTAATAATTCTTTACTAACGGCTTTAACTTCATCTAAACTAACTTTTTTAATCTTATTCAAATATTGATAAGGCGTTTCTATAGTATCTTTTAATAGATATTTGAAAGCCAAAGAGTCAGCGTATTTGTGGGCATCATCTAAGCCTAAAGAAACATGACCAATAATATATTGTTTAGCATTTTCTAAATTCTTTTTTGTGATATGTTTGTTTTTTAAATTTTTAATTTCTGAAATGATAGCTTTCAAAACTTTCTCAATTCTTTCGTTATTCAAACCGGCTGAAACTCCCCAAAAACCAGAATCCTTAAAACTTTCATATTCACTATGAACGTAATAAGCAGCACCTAATTTTTCTCTCACTAATTGAAACAATATGCCTGACATACCTCCATCAAAAATAGCATTCATTAAAGTTAGAGCATAACGTTTGGGACTAAAATAATCATACGATGGAAAACCTAAAACTAAATGGGTTTGATCTGTTTGTTTGTTTTGAATTAATGTAGCTGGACGAGATTGGTTCTTTTTAGTCTCAGTTTGGTCATATCCTTTACCTTTTTTAATTCCTTGAAAATATTTTTCAGCTTGTTTTAAGATGGCGTCAGATTTAAAATTTCCACTTAAAACTAACAAAGAAGAATCACTAAGATATAATTTGTCTCTATAATCCAAAAGTTTTTCTCTATTCATATTACCCACTGTTTCTTTGCTGCCTGCTACAGATCTGCCTGCTGGTTGATTGCCATACAACAATTCCATCCATAAATCATAAATATGTAACTTGGGGTCATCTTGATACATATTAATTTCTTCTATCACTACTCCCTTTTCTCTTTCTAACTCTTTTTTAGGATAGTTAGCATGAATAAAAATATCAGCAATTATATCTAAAGCTAATGGTCCATGATTGCTATCTACCTTGGCAAAATATCCTGTATATTCATATCCTGTAAAAGCATTATATCTACCACCAATTTGATCTAAAGCTGAAGTCAAGGCTAAGCTTGATGGTCTTTTTTTTGAACCCTTAAAACACATATGCTCCATAAAATGGGATATGCCACTTAATGATTCTGGCTCATACAAAGCCCCTGCTTTTGTTAAAATCATGGCTTTAACAGAAAAACATTCTTCTTCAGGCACCATTAAAACCTTTAAGCCATTTTTTAATTGTTTAATTTCGTGTTTGAACATTTTTATTTCAGCTTATCCCTTAACCAATCATTAATTTCCGATATATTAATTCTTTCTTGTTTCATGGTATCTCTGTCTCTTAAAGTTACAGCTTTGTCTTCTAAAGAATCAAAATCAACTGTTAAACAATATGGGGTACCAGCTTCATCTTGGCGACGATACCTTCTACCAATAGAACCGATCTCGTCATAATCAACCATAAACTCAGAACGTAAACTCTGATATAATTTTTGGCTTAATTTAACAATATTTTCTTTGTTTTTTACTAAAGGTAAAATCGCAACTTTAATAGGAGCTATTTTGGGATTAATTTTTAATACAATTCTAATTTCTCCGTTTTCATCTTTTTCTTCATGGTAAGCATCTATCAAAACAGCTAAAGTCATACGATCCATACCTGCAGAAGGTTCTATTACATATGGTAAGAAGCTAGCTTTGTTAATCTCATCGAAATAGTTTAAATCTTTTCCTGAATGTTCCATGTGATTTGATAAATCGTAATCAGTACGATTAGCAATGCCTTCTAACTCACCCCAAGGCCTTCCGTCTTCTCCTAAACTTGCAAAAGGGAAACTGTATTCAATATCTGTGCAAGCCTTGGCGTAATGAGCTAACTCATTTTTTTCGTGAGGTCTTTTTCTAATATTTTCTTTTTTCAAACCTAACTTCAAATACCAATCAAAACGTTCTGAAACCCAATAATTATACCAGCGTCTGTCTGAATCAGGCTTAACAAAAAATTCCATTTCCATTTGTTCAAATTCCAAAGTACGGAAGATAAAATTACCAGGTGTGATTTCATTGCGAAAAGCCTTCCCTATCTGTGCAATACCAAAAGGAATTTTTTTACGTGAAACATTTAACACTTGTTTAAAATTATTAAAAATACCTTGAGCTGTTTCTGGTCTTAAATATATTAAACTAGAACTGTCTTCCATGGGTCCTACAAAAGTTTTAAACATCATATTGAATTTTCTGGATTCAGTTAATTCCCCTCCACATAGTGGGCAGCTAGTTTTGCCATCTTTCATGGAAATATCTCCATATTTCCCAGCCATTAACTCATCTGCTCTAAAACGGCTTTTACAATTCTTACAATCAATCAAAGGATCTGAAAAATTAGAAACATGCCCAGATGCTTCCCAGACTTTTGGATTCATAATAATAGAAGAGTCTAAACCTACCACATCGTCTCTTTGCCAAACCATGGTTTGCCACCAAAATTTTTTAATATTGTTTTTTAATTCCACGCCTAAAGGGCCAAAATCCCAAGTATTAGCTAATCCTCCATATATCTCTGAGCCAGGAAAAACATATCCGCGCCTTTTGCACAAAGATACCAATTTATCCATTAATTGATTGTCCATATATTAATTTTAATTAAGGAGCCACGATACCATCTTGAGGTAATACGCTAACATCTGTAAATTTATCAGATTTGATAGGGTCATGAATAACTGAAATTTGTTTTTGAGTAAAAGTATCTAAAGCTGTTAAAGTAATTTCATTAGTTAAATTAATAGCTTGATTTACTTGATTAGAAGCAGGGATCACTTCTATTTGAAAGATAGCTTCAAGAGGCTTGCCTATTACCCCAGAGGTAGCTGCAATATTAGGTAATTTCCAAGATACTTCTGCTGTAGCAGCATCGTAAGTAGGTTGGTTTTCCCCAAAATTACCACTAACACGACCAGTAAAAGAAACTCCCGGAGGTAAGGTAGTTTTTACCACTACATCTTGAACTGGATTGGAATAATTTTTAAGTTTCCAATGTATAGTCAATTGTGTAGGTTGACCCACTCGTAAAGGCAAACGACCACTGTTTATTATCTGTGAGGCTGCATCTCTAAAATATGTTAGAGTTTCTAATTCCATCATGGTATTCATTTTTACGCTAACGCTAGTAGCTGCTTTAATAGGTGCATTAACACCGATCATTTCTGGTATGGTAGCAGTAAGCATCGTAGCATTCATGGTCATTAAGAAATTACGATCTCCAGCTACTTTGATTGGATATTTCTTTAAAGTTTTAACAGTAAAAGTCACTTCTCCTACTTCTCCGGGATTTAAAACTGAAAGTTCTCCTAAATTAGCTGACGTCCAAGTAATGGTTTTATTTTTAGCGACATAATAACCTTTACCAGGACGTACTGAAGCTAAATCAAACATTGTGCCATCTAAGACAGCTTTAATAGAAACATTGCGCAGGCCTATGGAATAATCATTACGATAATTAATCTTAAAAGTAAGCGTTTCATCAGCGTCTGCGTTGTATAAACGCTCATCATTAACTGAAGCTGACATGATTAATGGGTTATTTACTACTGTTAAATAACTTTCCATTTGAGATATTACAAAAGGCTGTTCTTGAATGTAAACTAAAATCTTAAAAACAAATTTACGATTAGCTCCCTCGCTACCAGAGACTAAACCCTTAATATCTAATTGACCTTGGCTAGCTGCTGGAGTTTGGCCTAAAGACCAAATGTTGTCCTTTTCGCTAGGCTTAGGTGTAGCGCCATTAAAAGCATATGTTTCTGGCCAAGTTGCTTCCAACCTCACATCTTCATAGCTATTACTCGATTGATTTTCCCAAGCTACATTTAAAGAAAAATCTTGTTCTGGTAAAACCTGAGGAGGCAAAGTAGCGTCTAATTTGAAAGTAGAACCATTGATAATAACTGGATAATTCAAAGTCTTTTTAAAAGGTGAGGTTAAAGTTTTTGGTCTATATCTAAAAGTGGCTTCTAAATTTTTAGCAGATCTATTTTCTCCAAAAAACATTAAATTAAAAGCTTGTTCTGCCTCTTGTCCTGAAGCGACAGTTTCTAAGGGTTGCTCCCAAACTCTTTTTGTAGGATCATCACTAAAAATTACACCCTCAGGCAAAGCTAAGACTAACTCTACATCTTCTAATGCTACACGTGATTTATTAGCGTAAACAATTTTAAATTCTTTTGTTTCTCCGGCCTTAACTTCATTAGGACCTAGGATACCAACTTCTATCCCTCCTGATTTAGTTAAAGACCAGATAAGATATCCTACGCCTAATAATATTATTATAAAAATAATACCTCCAAAAAAACTATTAAAACGAACTTTCTTTTTTGGCGTAGAAACTATCTGAGAAACGTTTTGATTATTCATATAAATTGATTTTTAAAATATTAAAAACTCTTATTTCTTCTATTATATCCTAAAAATGATTTAAAACAAGGATTTTTAAAAATTAAAACTATTATACGCCTGTGGATATAAACATTGACAAAACACTGATCTAAAGTAATATGATATTAGTTCCCTATATTAAAGGGAATTTTAAATAGCCAAAATATGAGTATTACTACTTCTCAGCGCCAAATATGGCTTACATTAGCCAAATTAGGATGCTGGTTAGGCCTAGCCTCTGTCATGTTCTCTTTGACTGGCTGGCCCATTAGTTTAGC
>JAPLYJ010000049.1 GCA_026395655.1 Candidatus Parcubacteria bacterium | reverse complement strand
CATTTATAAAAGGGTTTATTTTCGAATTTGTTGTGTTAGTCATATTAAATTTATTATATAATATAAAAACAATAGAAAACATTATAATAATTACACTTAAAATTATAATTGAATTTTTTAATGTTTTTTTCATAGTATAAAATTAATAATTTTATTATATTTGTGCATGTTTTTGTTTTCCGTAAAATCTTTTTAGTTCCGAACAAGTTACTACTAGTGCCCGGGGAGACCGCCACCCGGGCTAATTAATATGCCTGCCTCGCTGGCAGGCATATTTTTATTCTTCTGCTATTTCTTCTACAATTTCTTCTTTAGGAAGTTTGATTGCTTTTGCTTGCCTTATCTCTCTTTTAAGTTTCATTCTAGTTTGTCTTTGGGATTTGTTTCTAATGTAATAAAGCTTGGATCTTCGCATGCGTGATTCCTTGATAATCTCTATTTTCTCTATCTGGGGAGCATTTAAGGGGATAGTCCATTCAATACCTACACCAGATACTATCTTTCTGATAGTAATCATGCTACCTATTTCTTGGCCGTGTTTTTTGGTAATAACCAAGCCTTCTATTGTTTGGTTTCTTGTTTTTTCTCCTTCTTTGATTTTTTGAACTAAACGAATAATCATACCTGGTCTAATTTCAGGTAGATCTGATCGCTTATATTTATCTTCTAGTTTTTTGATAATAGGATGAGACATAGATAATATGTAAAATTTATTAAAATCTAAATTAGCATCTTTTTCTTTTTTTAGCAATAGCTATTTTTTTATGATATAATTTAGATATTACTATTTAATAATATTTTAATTATGAATGAATACGCCCAAACTATTAAAGCAACTAAAATTGCTTTGCCAGCAGTGGTAGGACTTTCTGTTTCTAAAAATATATCTCAATTAAAAAGTGAGTACCAGAGCGAATTAACACAATCAGATTCTTTGATTTCAAAATATTTAGCTAAGCCTGGAATTATTGATGATACGGGTATGGTCAAGGTAGCAGGTTGTTCTGGATTTTTTGTAACGAGTGATGGATATATTTTAACTAATCGTCATGTAGTGTGCGATGCCCAAGCAGAATATCAAATGGTTTGGAAAGATCAAAAATATCCCATCCGGATTTTAACAATGGATGAAAAAAGTGATATAGCTGTTTTAAAATGCGAAATTAAAAATGTACCTTATTTAAAATTAGCTGATTCTGATAAGTTAGAATTAGGACAAACTGTTTTAGCAATTGGTAATGCTTTAGGAGAATTTCAAAATACAGTTTCGCGAGGGATTGTTTCTGGACTTTCTCGAGAATTAAAAACTGATGATCAGGAGGAAAATAATCAAAAATTTTATGGCATGATTCAAACTGATGCTGCTATTAATCCAGGAAATTCCGGAGGACCTTTAATTGATTTATTTGGCAGGGCTATTGGTATAAATGCTGTTACTGTATTAGATGTAGAAAATATCGGTTTTGCTATTCCCATCAATCAAACAAAAACAATTTTAAAAGAATTGTTAAAAGGTAATTGGTAAAACAAATTTTAATTCGTATTAACTAGTACCGCTTGAACAGCGATTCTTTTGCTGTTAACTCCTACAGGCCAACAACTTTGTAGGATAATACTAGATTGTTTAGGTTTTTCAAATAAGGTTTCAGCTACTTTTCCGTCTTTAACATTTGGTAAAAATATTTCTTTGTCTATCACTTTATAAACTAAAGTACGGCCTTCCCAAAAGATATAAAATTGATCACCATAGCTTAATTGGCTTAGAAGAGAAAAAACTGTTTTGTATTTTCCTGGAGCCCAAGCAAAATTAGCGCTATGACCTAAAATAATAGCATGACCTTTACCAGGAGTATCAGAGCCAGGATAAAGTACTACGCCACTATTAAGTTTTTTATAAATGGTATTTAGATCTGCTGTGTTTGATTCTATAATAGGAGCTACAATTTTAAATTTTGGTATTTGTAAAATATTTTGGTTTAAAGCTTCAGCTGGGATATTTGGTAAAGGATCTTTAGATGCAATTTCTACCTCTGGTTGTTTTTTAATTTCAGGTTGAGTGCTAGATGGAGTTGTTGTTTTTGTAGATGTAGCGGTATTAATAGTTTTTTTTGTTGGAGTGGGCGTAGCTTTTATTTCAGTAGGGAATAGATTAAAATCCCAACCTGACATGATAGTATCAAAATTAGTTACTTTCTTTTTAGCAACAACTTTTTTAGGCGTAGGCGTAGCAGTAACGATAGGTTGTTCTATCTCTTTATTTTCTGATTTATTTCCAATGTTTTGCCAGAAATTTAATTTAGGTGGGGTAGTAAGTGATTTCCATATATTTTTTGGTATGTTTTGCGCTTCATATCCTAAGATACTAAAAACTGCCCCTCCACTTACTAAGAGAAATACAATAACGAAAATTAAAGCAAAAATAATAATAACTATTTTTGGGCTTATTTTTTTGTTAGTTGACATGTGCGATTAAATATTTTGTTATATTATAACACAGAGATAAAATTTAGGCAAATATGTTAAATATTATAAGCTATATATTGATGCTTGCTTTTAAAAGTGTTAGAATAGTAGTAGAGGATTTCATTTGACATATATAGGTATTTATGATATAGTTTTTGTATAATAATTTAAAAAATTAAATATGTTTAATTTAAATAAAAATATGAAAAAGGTCTTTTTAATCAGTTTATTAGCTTTGGGCTTAATGGCTTCTTTTGCTATAGCTCATGCCGCTGATCCCATTTTGATGGACCCAGTAGGTCCTAAAATGTATTTTGGTTCTGGCTACAATTCCAGTAAGCCTGTATATTTTGAACCTCAGTATGTTTATCCTAATGCTAGCCGTGTTCAAATAGCATATGATGATCCGGAAGATAATTGGAGTTATAAATTTTTTGAAATATCAGGTTTTGGTAGCACGATTAAAACTACTAATTATTGGTTGTATGTTGAGAATTTAAGCGTTAATACTTCTTATTCATGGACAGTTAAAGCCTGTGCTTACAGGGGTAATGGGAATTGTAATAGTAATTGTGACTCAACTGATGGCGCTCAGTCTAATTGCAAGTGGACAGGGTCATCTTCGCCTGGTCATGTAGTTCTAACTCCTCCTGCTATTCCTTATAACTTAAGTGAACAAAATATTGCTCAGACTAGTGTTAATTTATATTGGTCTGGTACAGCCGGTTCTTCAGTATATGGTGTTAAAGTTTGGAAAGGCAATATAGCTACCAGAACCAATAGTTTGTGCGGAGCAGACACTGCTCCTTGGCCTGTTGTTTATTTACCTAGTGTTAATTCAGGAACAGCTATTACGGGTTTAGAGCCAAATACTACATATACTTGGTCTGTTCATTCAGGACATAATAATAATTATTTTTCAAGTAGTAACAGCCAATGGGTTAATCCCGTAAGCTGGAATTGCTTGTTAAGGCCAGAAAATACTCATACATTTACTACTGGTGGAGCTCCTCAAACAAAATATTCTTGTAGCTCTTCGTACCAATGTATACAAAACACATCTGGTCCTTACGCCAGCCTATCTGCTTGTCAAAATGATTGTGTAGCTCCAACCAGATATTCTTGCAACCAAAATACATATCAATGTTACGCTGATTTAAATGGTCAATATGCTACTTTAACAGCTTGCAGAAATGATTGTGTAGCTCCGACTAAATACGCTTGCAATCAAAGCACCTACAGGTGTT
>JAPLYJ010000017.1 GCA_026395655.1 Candidatus Parcubacteria bacterium | reverse complement strand
CTTAGTAGAAAGATCTATAGAATGTTTGAAAAAAACCATTTCAGACGCTAATGTCCAATTGCCCGATGTTGGAGATATTATTTTAGTAGGCGGAACCACTCGTATCCCCATGATCCAAGAAAGCTTAAAAACTTTATTTGGTAAAGAACCTAAAAAAGATATCAATCCTGAAGAAGTGGTAGCTACTGGAGCTGCTGTTGTAGCTGGAGCTTTGCAAGGAGATATTAAAGATATTTTGCTATTAGACGTCACGCCTTTAACTTTATCCATCGAAACTATGGGTGGTGTAGCTACTGCTATGATAGATAAAAATACATACATACCTGTGAAAAAAAGTCAGATTTTTTCTACAGCTTCAGACAATCAAACTGCTGTAGAAGTCCATGTTATTCAAGGTGAAAGATCCATGGCACAAGACAACAAAACATTGGCCAGGTTTATTCTCGATGGTATTCCTCCTTCTCCTAGAGGATTACCTCAGATAGAAGTGACTTTTGATATTGACGCTAATGGTATTTTAAATGTTGCCGCTGTAGACAAAGCTACCAGTCGTCAGCAATCAGTTAAAGTAGAAGCTTCTACCGGATTAAACAAAGATGAAGTAGAAAAATTAAAACAAGAAGCTGAAAAATTTTCAGAAGAAGACAAAAAGAAAAAAGAAGTAATTGAAGTTAAAAATGTAGCTGAAAATTTAACATATTCAGCTGAAAAATCTTTAAAAGATTCTCAAGACAAGATTCCAGCAGATTTAAAAACCAAGGTAGAAATGAAAATTACAGAATTGAAAAAAGCCATTGAAACTAATGATTTAAATACCATTAAAACAGCTTCAGAATCTTTGTCTGCTACTTTACCTGAGATAGGGAGCTATCTTTACAAGCAAAAAGAAAACGCAGCTCCTGATCAACCCTCTGAAGATCAAAAACCTGAGGCAGGTGAGGATAAACCCCAAGACGCAGAATTCAAAGAAAATTAAATTATTGTTGTAGCTTTACGGAGATATGATATAATAGGGATAATTAAAATATTATTATGAATCTTAATTTTTTGTCTCCGCGTAAAAACACTAACAATCAAGCTGTTAATAATATTCCAGCTCAGAATATTCCTAATACTGTTTTGCCACCAGCGCAAAACACTCCGATAAATCAACAATTACTACCAAAGCATAATTCGGATTTGTATCGATTGTATAAGATAGCTAACAGAGATAAGTGGCTGGAAATGAAAAACTATTTGATAGGTATTATTGCGATTTTGATTGCTTTAATGGGTTCTTGGTTTTTTAAAGTAGCTTCCTCAGGTCAGGCAACAATGGGTGGATGGTTTTTTTCTTTAGGTCTAATTTTATTATTAATAGCTTTCTTACCCATTGTTTTTTTGATTTCTAATAATAAAGCTTTTTACATTTGGTGTTTGATTTTACCTTTTTTCTTAATATTGCCATATATTTTCCAGCTTAATATCTTTTTAATGGTATCTTCTGCTCTCTTAGTATTTATGTTTATTATCGGTGGTTTGTCCATGAAAAAAGAAGCTGAAAATTGTATTAAGTTCCAATGGTCGCGCGTTGCTGCTAAAGGTTATAACTGGATTATTTTCAGTATGATTTTGTTTGTAGCAGCGAGCATGTATTCAACGTCTCCTTTGGTAAAAAACATTCAACCATTAGATATTTTTAATAAATCAATAGAATATACCCAAAAAGTTGATTTATCAAAGATAGGCATCAAGCAAGAGATTAAATTAGATATGACTGTAGATGAGTTATTGAACAAAACTATCAATCAAGAAAGTCAGGCTATCCCAGAGATTGATATCAATGCTTTAATGGATAAATTACCTGCTAACTTAAAAGGGAAAATAGTGTTACCTGATAATTTAAAAATTGATGCTGCTAAGCAATTGATTGATGCTGCACGTGCAGACTTATCTTCATGGTTAGGTTTGGATTTAACAGGTCAAGAAAAAATATCAGATGCAATTTGGAAATATTTTAGCCAAGCTTTTAATAAAATGCATCCCATGGTTAAATATCTTTTTTACATTTTAATTGCTACTTTGGTATATATGACTTTAAGTTCTATCATTTGGTTTATACGTATCTTATGTTTGTTTGTTGGATGGATAATATTGAATTTCTTTTTAGTGATTCACTATCTTAAGATGGATAACAAAAACGTAGATCAAGATGTTTTAGTTTTATCTGATAAAGCTTAATTTTATTTATGAAAGATTATTATGACCTTTTAGGGGTGTCTAAAAACGCTACTACTGATGAGATTAAAAAAGCCTTTAACAGGTTAGCTTTTAAATACCATCCTGATAGACCAGACGGAGATGAAAAAAAATTCAAAGAAATAAACGAAGCCTATCAAATATTAAACAACCCAGAAACAAGATCTAGGTATGATCAATTTGGTCAAGCTGGAGTTTCAGGAGCAGGTAGCAACTATGGGCCAAATGTTAATTGGTCAAACGCAGATTTTGATTTTGATATTAATGATCTTTTTTCTAGTTTTTTTACAGGAGGAGCTACGCGTCAATCTCATCGTAAACGCTCTGAACATAAATACAAGGGTCAAGACCAGGAAATGGAGTTAGAGATTAATTTAGAAGAAGCAGCTTTAGGAGCAGAAAAAGAAATATCATTTCGCACGTATATTAAATGTGCGAGTTGTCAAGGCAAAGGTCATGAACCTAATAGCGGATTTAAGACTTGTTCCAAGTGCCATGGAGAAGGGGTAATTAGAGAAACACGACGTACCTTTTTAGGAGAGTTTGCCCAAATTACAGATTGCTCTGTTTGTAGGGGTACAGGTAAAGTTTCTGAAAAGACATGTAAAACTTGTGGAGGAGATGGACGTTTGTATGCTACTAAAAAAATTAAAATTAATATTCCTGCAGGTATACGCTCTCAAGAAGTGATGCGTATCAATGGCGCTGGAGAAGCTGGTCAATATGGTAATACTTCAGGTGATCTTTTGATAGTAATTAAAATCAAACCTCATAATTTATTTAGAAGAGAAGGGGATGATTTATTCTGTGATTTAAAAATTAATTTCACAGAAGCTGTTTTAGGAACAGAAAAAAACATTGTTTTGATAGACAAAAAAACAGTGAGTTTAACTATTCCTGAGGGTATAGAATCTGGATCTATCTTAAAACTTAAAAACAAAGGTATTAAACATATTAACAGTATTGGTCAAGGAGATTTATATGTTAGAGTTAAAATTGATACACCTAAAAGGGTGTCTCGTCAGATGAGAGAATTATTAGAACGTTTAGAAAAAGAATTATAATTAAATTTTAAAAAAGTGCCTAATCTTTTTGATCAAAATTCTTCTGATATAGCTGCGCAAGCGCCTCTAGCTGAAAGAATGAGGCCGCGTGATTTTAATGAGTTTTTAGGTCAATCAGATATCATCTCATCTGGTAAACCTTTAAGAGAAGCGATAGAAAGAGATACATTGCAATCTGTAATTCTTTGGGGCCCACCGGGATCTGGTAAAACTACTTTAGCTCGTATTGTAGCTTTAAAAACTAAATCTCAATTTGAACCTTTTTCTGCTGTGACATCAGGAGTAGCAGATTTGCGTAAATTAGTTTCAGCTGCAAAACAGCGTCATCTTTTGTATAAGCAAAAAACAATTTTATTTGTAGATGAGATTCATCGTTTTAACAAAGCCCAGCAGGACGCTTTTTTACCTTTTGTAGAAGATGGTACCATTATTTTAATAGGAGCTACCACGGAAAATCCTTCTTTTGATATCATTTCACCTTTGCTATCCCGTTCTTTGGTGATAGTGCTTAAAAGTTTGAATGATATAGAAATGGGTGAAATATTAAAAAAAGCTTTATTAGACAAAGAAAGGGGATTAGGTAAATATCAATTGTCTTTAGATGAAAAAGCTTTTAACAGTTTAATTAAATTTGCTAATGGTGATGCTCGTATTGGTTTAAATGCCTTAGATTATATTGTTATTAATGCCCCTTCTAATTTAAAAATAATAGATGATGCATATGTAGCACAAGCTTTGCAAAAAAAGATTTTAAGATATGATAAAGATGGAGAGGAACATTACAATACCATTTCCGCTTTTATTAAATCTATGCGCGATTCTAATCCGGACGCAGCTTTATATTGGTTGGCACGTATGATTTCTGCAGGAGAAGACCCTCGTTTTATTGCTCGGAGAATGATAATTTTCGCCTCAGAAGACATTAGCAATATTGATCCTAAGGCTATAATGGTAGCAACAAGTGTAGCTTACGCTGTAGAACATGTAGGTATGCCCGAAGCTCAAATTAATTTAGCTCAAGCTGCTACATATTTAGCGTCAGCTCCTAAAGACAATGCTTCGTATCGCGGATTGATGGAAGCCCATCAAGATGTAAAAGCTTTTGGTAATTTACCAATACCTATGCATTTAAGAAATGCGGTTACTAATTTGATGAAAGATTTAGGATATGGTTTGGATTATAAATACGCTCATGATTTTGAAAACCATGTTAGCGATCAATCTAAAAAAGATCTACCTTCAGAATTAGAAGGTAAAAAATATTATCATCCTAGAAAACTTTGATATTATTCTCATATCTGGTAAAATGTAATTAATAGTTTAGGTCGAAAACAAATACGTTTAAAAATAAAAAAATATATGAAAAAAATTAATGAAATTGTAAAATCAATTTGGGCCATCTTCGAAGGTAATGCCAAAACCTTTATCTTCATCGTTTTGATGCAGATTGGTATTATGATCTTAGTGGGTATTATAGGCTTTATATCAGGGTTTGGTGTGATAATGGCGCAATTAGTAAATAGCCAATCTTTAGAAAGTTTTAGTTTATCTGGTTTTTTAGCTATTCTCCCTATGGTTTTGATTTTAGGTATAGTGGTAATATGTGTAAGTCTTTGGACCTCTTTTGCTTTGTATTATGCCGCAGAGGACAAAAAACGTAGTTTTTCAGAGTGTCTTTCTTTGGCTTGGAAGTCTTTTGGCTCTGGTTTAGTTTTATCTTTTTGTTTAGGTTTTGTTTTAATGCTTGGTTATATTTTATTAATCATTCCTGGAATTATTTTGTCAGTATGTTTGTATTTTGCCATACCTGTTTTGTTATATGAAAAAGTTGGAATTATAGAAGCCATGAAAAGAAGTATGGCTTTGGTAAAAGGATATTGGTGGTCAGTCTTTGGCAGAGTTTTGCTTTTAAGCCTTTGTGTCTATTTAGCTAATTTTGTTCTTAGTATTTTTGGATTATCAATCGTGGTTCAAATTCTAATAGCTATTCTCTGGCCTGTCTTTACCTATATCTTGTATAAAGACCTTTTGTCTTTAAAAGGTGAGGTAGCCAAGGAATCTTAAAAATATGTTAATCGTAATCTTAATTCTTTTAGCTATTAATCTGATAGGTTTGTTGTATTTTATTTTCAAACAGCAATCTGGTAAAAAAAATATAGACGAATCTCAAAACCAGGCTATCATGAATTTAGAGAGAAGATTGTCTGATTTAATGATCAGCCAATTAAATGTAGTACGTTCTAGCTTTGATGGTACTTCGCGAGCCATGAATGATCAGATTAGGAATTTTACCTTAGAAGCTACTCAGATTAAGGAAGAATTAAAGCAAGTTAAATCTTCAGTTAAAGATGTTTCCAGTTTTCAAGATATTTTTAAAGCTCCTAAATTAAGAGGTCAATGGGGAGAATCAAGCTTGGATAATATTTTGTCTCAACATTATCCCAAAGAAATGTACGAAGCCCAACATTATTTCTCTTCCGGAGAGGCTGTAGATTTTGTTTTAAAATTACCTGATGGTAGATTGTTAGCTATTGATTCCAAATTTCCCTCAGAGAGTTTTACCAAAATGACCAATGCTAATTCTGAAACAGAAAAAAATGATGCTCGTCGTACTTTTATTTCAGACATTAAAAGAGAGATAGATGATATTAGTTTAAAATATATTTTACCTTCAGAAGGTACTTTAGAAATGGCTATCATGTATATTCCAGCTGAAGCTGTCTATTATGAAATTATCAATAGCGCACCCTTAGAATCAAACGGAGATTTGGTAGCGTATGCCATTAAAAAAAGAATTATTTTAACTTCACCTAATATGTTGTATTTAACCTTAAATACCATCGAACATTGGTTGCGTGATACTCAGATTTCTAAAAAAACAGGGGAGATCATAAAGAGATTAGGTAAAGTGCGTCAGGATTCTAATAAATTAGCTGATGATTTTCGTAAGTTAGGTAAACATTTGTCTGACGCTCATTCTGCGTATGAAGATTCAGAAAAAAGATTAAGTTTAATGGCTGGACGTATGAATAATTTGATAGATGACAATGAAAAAACAGGAGTTCTTCCAGATCCAAAAGAAGAATAATATTTTAACAGGACTTGGCTCAATAAGTAAGCGCAACCTTTAATAGTGTTTTTTTATATGATTTAACCAGTGTATAGAGAGTGCCATTTTAGACGTGCTCTTGTCTATTTATTGGATCTAGGTATAATTAAAAACATGAGCAAGTTTTTAGGAAAACAGAAGCAATTAAGGCGCATTTTTAGCCGCTATCCAGAGATTAAATTAGCGTATCTTTTTGGTTCTCAAGCCAAAGGAGAAGCTAACCAGTTAAGCGATTACGATTTTGCTTTTTACGCAGTGGCTGATGTTCGCAGGATGAACGATATCAAGCTTTCTCTAATAGGAGATTTAAGTGAATTTTTAAAATCCAATAAGATAGATGTTGTTGTTCTAAACTCATCTTTGGGGCCGGAATTTAAATATCAAGTTATTAAAAATAGTAGTTTGATTTACGAAAAAGAACCTTATAAGCTATTGGTAGAGCCTGCTATTTATAATGCGTTTTTTGATTTTCGCGAAACCCTCATTAGAAACGGTTTAGGCATGGCTTATAAAAAACAAAAATAAAATATGACTAATTTGAGAATCATAGAACTTAAAATAAAGGCTATAAAACAATATTTGGCCATTTTGGGTAAATATCGGAAATATTCTCAGAAGAAGATAACAGCGGATGATACTTTGCGTGGAGCAGTGGAACGTTATCTATATTTAGCTGTTCAGGCGTCTTTGGATTTAGCCGAGGCTGTGATTGCTTATAAAAAAATTGGCACACCAGAAACTTACCAAGAGCTGTTTGAAATTTTAAAGAATGCTAAATTAATTAAAAAAGATTTGGCTGAAAAATTGAAAAAAATGGCTGGTTTCAGAAATATTTTAGCCCATGATTATGCCAAGCTAGATTATGATTTAGTATATATTTTCCTCAAAGACGGTTTAATAGATATTAAACAGTTTATTAATGTTATACAAAAGAAAATATATTAGTAGAATTTTTTAAATATATATAATATTTTATTGGTATTTTAATTATTTACAAAACAGTAATTTTGACTTTTATTTTTTATTTATGCTATAATGCAAATGTAGGAGAAATCCTACTTATCACGCGGTCCCGCTAAAAAGCGGGATTTTCGCTTTTTATATAGATTAACTAATATATACATGATGTATTTTAAATTAATGTAATAATCGCTTGACAAATTCTTTTTAAAAAATAGAATAGGGAATTAGCACTATCAGGTCGCGAGTGCTAATAATTAAAATTAATATATTTTTGTATGCAGATTCATCCATTATCTGATAACATTTTTGTAGAAGCTGTTAAAGAAGAAAAGATGACTAAAAGTGGTATTTTTCTTCCTGAAACTTCTGAAGAAAAACCCATGATTGGTAAAGTTTTTGCCGTAGGTCCTGGGAAAATTAACAAAGATGGCGAACGTTTACCCATGTCTGTTAAAGTTGGAGATTCAGTACTTTTTACTAAATATGCACCTCATGAAATTAAGGTCGAAGACAAAGAATATTTAGCCATACGCGAAGAAGACGTTTTGGCTATTTTAAAAGATTAAATCATATGGCTAAACAAATTTTATTTGACGAAAAAGCTAGGCGCAAGATGAAAGCCGGGATAGATAAATTAACCAATGCGGTTAAGATTACTTTAGGACCTAAAGGTTCTAACGTAGCTTTAGAAAAAGGTTTTGGTTCACCTTTAATTACCAATGATGGTGTGACTATTGCTAAAGAAATTGAATTGGAAGACAAGATTGAAAATATTGGAGCAGAGATATTAAAAGAAGCTGCTGACAAGACTAATGATGTCGCTGGTGATGGTACTACTACGGCTGTGGTTTTAGCCTCTGCTATTATTAATTCTGGATTAAAAAATTTAGCAGCTGGTGCTAACCCGCTTTCTTTAAAAAGAGGGATAGATAAAGCTGTGGCCACTGTCATTGAACATTTGGGAAAAATCTCAAAAAAGATTTCTAGTAATGAAGAAATTGCTAATGTAGGTACCATTTCTGCCAGAGATGAAGCCATTGGTAAATTAATTGCAGAAATTATTGAAACCGTAGGTAAAGATGGGGTTATCACTGTAGAGGAATCTCAGACCATAGGATTGTCTAAAGAAATAGTAGAAGGTTTGCAGTTTGACCATGGTTACATTTCCCAGTACATGGTTAATAACACAGATCGTATGGAAGCGGTCATGTCTGATCCATATATTTTAATTACAGACAAAAGAATCTCTGCTATTAATGATATTTTGCCTTTGTTGGAAAAAATAGTGCAAACAGGAAAAAAAGAAATTGTCATTATTGCCGATGACGTTGATGGTGAAGCTTTAGCCACTTTAGTGGTTAACAGATTAAGGGGTATTTTTACAGCTTTAGCTATCAAAGCTCCTGGATTTGGAGATCGTAAAAAAGAGATGTTAGCTGACATTGCTGTTTTAACAGGTGGTAAGGTTATTTCTGAAGAAGTGGGTTTGAAATTAGAAAGCACCACTTTAGAAATGTTAGGTAAATGTCATAAGATAATTGCTACCAAAGACAAGACTACCATTGTAGGAGGTAACGGAGACAAACAAGAAATTGAAAAACGAATCAAACAGATTAAAACAGAAATATCTAATAGTGATTCAGAATTTGATAAAGAAAAATTACAAGAAAGATTAGCCAAGCTTTCTGGAGGTGTAGCCGTTATTAAGGTAGGTGCCGCTACAGAGATCGAACAAAAAGAAAAACAACATCGTATAGATGATGCTGTGAGAGCTACTAAAGCTGCTATTGAAGAAGGGATTGTCCCTGGCGGTGGTGTAGCTTTGATTAGATGTTTGAGTTCTTTGGAAAACCCTAAAGTTTTTGATGAAGATGAAAAAACAGGATTTGAAATTGTTAAAAGGGCTTTAGAAGAACCTTTAAGAACTATTGCGGAAAATGCTGGTATGGATGGAGGCGTAGTAGTTTCTGAAGTAAAAAACAAAGAAGACAATTATGGTTACAATGCAGCTAGTGGTACCTACGAAGATTTGATGGAATCAGGTATTATTGATCCTACCAAGGTGACTCGTACTGCCTTAGAAAACGCTGCCTCTGTAGCTACTATGCTTTTAACTACTAGAGCAGTGGTGGTAGATATACCAGAGAAGAAAGAAAAGGAAAGAGAGATGCCCATGCCCGAAGATTATTAAGATGTAAAAAAGGATTGTTTAAAACACCAGCTATTTGCTGGTGTTTTGATGTATTTGAGAAAAAGGTATATAATAAATATATAAAAATAAAATAATTAATATATATGTATAATTCTACAAATTTGCCTTTAAGTTGGAACAAAATTTTTAAAAAAACAATAGGGTCATTGTTCTCCCGTTTAGGTATAAATTTAATTGTTTGCGTAGTAATGTTTTCAACTTTTTATTCTATTATAACTAAGAATGACGAAACTCTCTCTAGTATTTCTCCATTAATAGGATTTCTATTGGACAACTTACAATTTATAGTCATAGGAGGTATTCTTGCCTTCTTTTTGGGTATGATTATCTACCAATATTTTTATTACAAATTGTATTATTATAAGTTTGAAGAGGAACAAGCAGAGATTAAAAAAGGTGTTATTAGTCAGGCCAAAGGCGTGGTAAGGTATGAAAGACTCCAAAACATTTATGTGGATCAAGATTTTTTAGACAGACTTTTTGGTTTATACGATGTTCATTTTGAAACTGCTGGTGAGTTATCAAATATTTATTCTCACGTTGATGGTTTAAACAAATCTAACGCTGATAAATTGTTAGCTTTTCTAACCACCAAACTTAAATTAGGTTCTAAAAATTATACCAAACAGATAGAAAATGACATACCAGGAGAAAATTCAAAATCTGAAAAAGCTGTAAATAATCATTCTTTAAGCAATATTTCTATTTCTTTAAAAACTATTACAGTTATGTCTTTGAGCGTGTGTCTTACTAGCTTTTTAGTTTTAAATATGTTTTTTTGGATGATATATACTTTGTTAGCTAATAATTTATTAGTTGATAATTTTGATTCTTCTTATTTCCCAGGTGGTATTGTTATAACTGTTATAATTTTGGTTTTGTCTATGTTACTTGGTAAATGGTATGGGCAGGCATATTATAAAAACTTTCATTTCAAATTTGAACCTGAACAATTAATGATTAGTAAAGGAGTAATTTCTAAGTCAACAATATATTTGTATTATGAAAAAATTCAAAATGTATCTGTTACTCAAAGATTTATTGAACGATTGTTTCATATTTTTGATATTCAAATAGATACGGCAGGCGCTTCAAGTAATCTTGGTTACTTTGAAGAAAAAGAAGCTTTGGCGATAAAAGATTTCTTATTACAAAAAGCTAAGATATATAAGAGGGGATCGGGACTATAATAATATTTTTATTACCAAATGATCTTATTTTAAGGAAGATTAAAAACCTTCCTTTTTTAATTTACATATTTTCTTTTTTGTAGTATGATAATTAATAATAACTAAATAAACAAAAATATGTTTGCTTTAATTCTAGTAGGTGTAATCTGTGTCTTTATCTTTTGGTTGATAGCGATATTTAACGGATTAGTTAAACGCTCCAATCAGGTTAGTGAAGCTTGGGCTGACATTGATGTTCAGCTTAAGAGAAGATATGATTTGATTCCTAATTTAG
>JAPLYJ010000007.1 GCA_026395655.1 Candidatus Parcubacteria bacterium | reverse complement strand
TTAATAATATTGAATCTAAAGACACAGATATTCAAGCGTATTTAAGTGTTTTTAAAGAAGAAGCTTTGAACCAAGCTCAAGAGATTGATAAGAGACGCAATAAAAAAGAATCTTTGTCTCCATTAGCAGGCATTCCTTTTGCTTTAAAAGACAATATGCTAGTGTCCGGTTTTAAAGCTACAGCTGGATCTAAAATTTTAGAAAATTACGTTTCTACATATGATGCTACAGTAGTATCTAAATTAAAAAAAGCAGGAGCTATCCTATTAGGCAAAACGAACATGGATGAATTTGCCATGGGATCTTCTACTGAAAATTCAGCTTTTTTTACCACCAAAAATCCCCATGACTTATCTCGTGTGCCAGGAGGTTCTTCGGGTGGTTCTGCAGCTTCAGTGGCAGCAGAAATGTCAGTATTTACCTTAGGCTCTGATACGGGCGGCTCTGTGAGACAACCTGCCAGTTTCTGCGGTGTAATAGGTTTTAAACCTAGCTATGGCGCAGTTTCCAGATATGGGTTAATGTCCATGGCTTCTTCTTTAGATGTCATTGGTCCTTTTTGCCAAAATGTTGAAGATGTTAAATTAATTTTTGAAACAATTTCTGGTAAAGATGATTTTGATGCTACTTCTATTGATGTTTCCCGTTCTGATATACCTAAAAGTTTAAAAGGTTTAAAAATTGGAATACCTAAAGAATATTTTGTTGGAGGGTTAGATCAAGAAGTAGAATTAGCTATTCATGGTGCTTTAGAAAAAATACAAAAAGAAGGAGCTGATATAGTAGAAATTAGTTTACCTCAAACTAAATATGCTTTACCTTGTTATTATATTATCATGCCCGCCGAAGTGAGTTCTAATTTAGCACGTTACGATGGTATTAGATATGCACCCCAAGAAAAAGAAATTAAAGGCGAGCTATGGGATTTATATTTAAAAAATAGAGGCGATGGTTTTGGAGAAGAATCAAGGCGTAGAATTATATTAGGTACTTATGTACTTTCAGCTGGATATTACGATGCGTATTATTTAAAAGCTCAGAAAGTAAGACAATTAATCAGATTGGATTTTAAAAAAGCTTTTGAATCAGTTGATTTTATTATTACTCCTACAGCGCCAACAACAGCTTTTAAGATAGGGGAGAAAGCTGCTGATCCAGTATCTATGTATCTATCTGATATTTTTACAGTTTCAGCTAATTTAGCAGGTTTACCCGCTATTAGTTTGCCCATACGAAAAGAAGGAAAATTACCAATAGGATTACAGGTAATAGGACCATATGCTTCTGATCATAGCTTGTTAAACATGGCGGAATTAACTGAAAAACTGATATAATAAAGATATGGATTTTTTTACATTAATTATTGATGGGATAAAAGGGGTATTTGCTTGGCCTATTTGGTTAGTACTATTAGCTATTTTAAAAATTATAGGAGGATTACTAACCGTAGTTCTATCAGTGGCTATAGTTTATTTGGTTATGAAATCAGGGGCGGTATCAGATACTTTTGATGAAACGCATAGATTGATAGCACCTAATAAAAAATGGTATAGCAAATTTTCAAAAAAATGGAAGAAAGTTAGAAATCTTTTAAAAGATGAGCATGAAACTTATTGGAAATTAGCTGTGATAGAAGCTGATACAATTTTTATGAATCTTATTACTTCAATTGGTTATCCTGGTAAAACCGTAGAGGATAAATTAAATAATATTAAATACGATCAGATTTCTACTATAGATGAAATTAAAAAAACGCATAATTTTAAAAATGAGATTGTATCGCAACCAGCATTAAGTATTAATCAGCAACAAGCCGAAGAGATGATTCTGGTATATGAAAAAGCTTTAAAAGAATTAGATGCTTTAGATTAAAAAACACTTCACAAATGAAGTGTTTTTTAAATGGCGCAGCGGATGGGATTTGAACCCACGACCTCTTGCGTGACAGGCAAGCGTTCTAACCAGGCTGAACTACCGCTGCATATTTAAATTGTAAGGGTGTCAGGGGCGGGAGTTGAACCCGCGACCTAGGGGTTATGATTCCCTCGCTCTAACCAACTGAGCTACCCTGACAGAAATATGTTGCGGGGATCGGATTTGCACCGATGTCTTGAGGTTATGGGCCTCACGAGATACTACTTCTCTACCCCGCGGCGTGACAAAAACAATACTTCTGAGGCAATTTGGGCAAAAAGCCAAATTGTCATGAGAAGCTGTAAATATTTGGGAGATGGCGCTAATCACTTTTACACTACTACAAAATATATTAACAGATTTATAATAGATATCAAGTCTTTTGGATTTTAAAAAGGGTTTAGAAGGATTAGGTATGCGATATATTAGTTAAGTTTGTAAAGCGATTTATATAAGCTAGACAAACATTGACAATATAAAACAGCTTGCTATAATGAAAATACTAGACATGAAAGGCATCCTATATGGGTGCCTTTTGTTTTATTTATAATTTTTTTGAAATATCTTTAAGAGTTTGGCTATATTTAAATGAATATGATATTAATATATCTATTTTATACTTGAATTATAGCTTAATTTTTCGTTGTTTTGAGTACTAGATATATTATTACAAATCCTTGAAAAAAATCAGTATTTTTGATAAAATATAAATATATGGATTGGGAAAAAATATCATCTGAAGCCAAAATAGAGCTCTTGCAAGTAACTGATTTATTGTCTTTGGAAAAATGGAGAATATCATATTTGGGCCGCAAAAGCGCCTTGGCTCTTTTTTTACGTCAGCTTAAAGATTTACCTTTAGAAGAAAAAAAGATACAAGGTCCGTTATCTAATAAGGTCAGACAATCTTGGGAAAAGATGTATCAAGAGAAAAATGATGATTTAAAAAATAATCAAATTGTTTCTGACTCCTGGGATCATACCGTACCAGTTAAATCTGCCTTAAATGGCCATCTTCATCCTTTAACTTTAATGGCAGAAAAAGTAGTAAGTGTTTTTGAAAAAATGGGTTTTGAAATAGTAGAAGGCCCAGAAGTAGAAGATGATTATCATAATTTTGAAGCTTTAAATGTTCCTGCTAATCATCCGGCTAGAGATATGTGGGATACATTTTGGATTAAATCTGATGAAAAAGAAAAAAACCTTTTGTTAAGAACTCACACTTCACCCGATCAGATCAGATACATGGAAACGCATCAACCACCTTTTCGTATTTTGGTTCCAGGTAGAGCATATCGTCACGAAGCTACAGACGCTACTCATGAAATGCAATTTTATCAAATAGAAGGTTTAGTAGTTTCAGAAGATATTACTTTAGCTAATTTTAAAAATATCATTGAAGAATCTGTTAGACATATTTTTAAAAAAGATTTTAAAATTATTTTTCGTCCTGATTACTTTCCCTTTGTTTCTCCAGGTGTAGAAGTGGATATTAGCTGTTTTAAATGTCGTGGCAAAGGTTGTAGGCTTTGTTCTAACACTGGTTGGATAGAAGTGATGGGTGCAGGCATGGTGCACGAAAAAGTTTTAACTAATGTAGGATATGAGAAAGGCAGATATCAAGGGTTTGCCTTTGGTTTAGGCTTGGAACGCTATGCCATGATTCAATATGGCATAGATGAAATTCGCTTGTTCGAATCTGCAGATTTAAGGTTTTTAAAACAATTTTAAAGATATGAAATTTTCTTACCTTTGGATTAAAGATTATTTAGAAGGTTCTTTGCCTGATATTAAAAAAGCAGCAGAGATTTTAAGTGATCATACTTTTGAAGCAAAGGTTATAGGATCTGGTAAAAATGCTGTTTTAGATATTAAACTTTTGGCTAACCGCGTACCTGACGCTAGTGGTCATTTAGCTATTGCAAAAGAATTAGCTAGCTTAACTAATTTAACTTTGAAAGAACCTAAAAATAAATTAAAAGAATCTTCTGAAAAAATTAAAGATTATTTAAATGTTTCTGTTTTAGAAAATCAGCTTTGTTTTAGATATGCTACTAGGATGGTATTAGATATTAAAGTAGGTGAGTCTCCCTTATGGTTAAAAGAAAGAATTAAAGCTTGCGGTTTGAAACCCATTAATAATGTGGTAGATATTACTAATTTTGTCATGCTGGAATATGGTCAGCCTTTGCATGCCTTTGATTATGATAAAATATCTGATAAAAAAGGCATCAAACAAATCATTGTAAGAAAAGCTAAAAAAGGAGAAAAAATTATTACTTTGGATAACACAGAAAGAATTTTAGATGAAAGCATTCTATTAATTGCAGATCCAGAAAAACCTTTAGCCATAGCAGGTATCAAAGGAGGAGTTTTTGCAGAAATATCTTTTAAAACAAAAAGAATAGTCATTGAGGCTGCTAATTTTGAAGGCGTTAATATTAGAAAAGCTTCCCAAAAATTAAATTTAAAAACAGATGCTAGCTGGAGATATGAACACAATATCTCTCCGTATTTAATAGATTTAGCATTAGACAGAGCAGCTTCTCTAATTTCAGAAATTTGTCAGGGTAAAGTATTAAAAGGTAAGATAGATGTTTTGAAGAAATTACCTAAAATCAATCCTATTATTTTTAATTTGGATAAAGCTAGCGACTTTTTAGGTTTAGAAGTAAAAACAGAAGAAGCTATAAAAATTTTAAAATCATTTGGTTTTTTAATATCAAAAACAAAAAAATCAAGGGTACTTTTAGTTACCCCTCCTGTTGTTCGCAAAGATATTGAAGGACCTTCTGACTTAGCTGGGGAGATTATCAGATATTGGGGATACAATAAATTACCTAGTACGCCTATTAAAGAATTTTTAAAAGTAGCGCCTATTAATGAGCTTTGGCAATTTAAAAGTTTGATGCGTCATTGGCTTAAAGGTATTAATTTACAAGAAGTATACAATTACGCTTTTATGTGCGAGGCAGAAAAAAATCTTTTAGATTCTAAGGAACAAAAAAAGATAGTAGAGATATTAAATCCTAATAGTATTGCATATAAATATTTTAAAACTAATTTAATTTTAAATTTAGTTAAAAATGTCAGCGATAATTACCGTTTTTATGATCAGGTGAATTTGTTTGAGATAGGGAAAATTTTTCATTGGCAAAATAAGAAAGTTCTAGAAGAAACTATGCTTTCTGGTGTTTTAGCTGTGAAAGATACTGGTCAAAAAGAATTGTTTTATTCTGCTAAAAGCCTTTTAGTGGGTGTTTTAAATAAAATGGGGTTAGATAAAGATGATTTTTCTTTTAATCAAGAATTGCCTGAAGCCTATCAATCTGTTTTAAATTTGAATAGCGCGGTTACTTTGCAAATTAATGGAGAAATAATCGGCGTAATGGGTGAACCTAGTAACGATGTTAAAAAATATTATGACGTATCAGGACATATGGTTGTTTGGGAAATATTTTTAGAAAAATTAATGTTAAAAATAGACGAAGAAAGAGAATACGAACCTTTGCCTAAATACCAAGCTGTTATCAGAGACTTATCTTTGTTAGCTTTTAAACAAACTAGCGCAGAAGAAATTATTAAAACTATCAGCCAAACAGCAGGTAATCTTTTAGAAGACATAGATCTTTTTGATATCTATGAGGGTAAAAATATACAGTCAAATAAAAAAAGTATGGCTTTTCATTTAATTTTTAGAGCACCAGATCATGCTTTAAAATCAGAAGAAATAGATCAAGCCATGAATGCTGTTTATAACGCTTTTAAAAAATTAAATATAGAAATAAGATAAAATGGTTGTTAAGAAAAAAGAATCGAATTTAAAAAATTCCCAAAATGTTTCCTACGAAGCCAAAGATATTTATGTTTTAGAGGGTCTAGAGCCAGTACGTAAAAGACCGGGCATGTATATCGGTTCCACTGGTGTTTCTGGTTTACATCATTTGGTTTGGGAAGTAATAGACAACAGCTTGGATGAAGCCATGGCTGGATTTTGCCAAAATATTACCATTAAGATTTTAGAAGGGGAAAAGATCAGTGTAGCTGATGATGGTAGGGGTATCCCGGTAGATATTCATCCCCAAACTAAAAAATCAGCTTTAGAAACAGTTTTGTGTACCTTACATGCTGGTGGTAAATTTGGAGGTGAGTCATATAAAGTAGCTGGTGGTCTTCACGGTGTAGGCGTCTCTGTGGTTAATGCCTTGTCTACCAATTTAAGGGCAGAGGTTTGCCGTCAAGGTTCTTTGTATTTTCAGGAATATAAATATGGTAAACCTGTAAATAAAGTTAAAAAAGCAGGTTCCTGCCATCAAACAGGTACTACTATTTCTTTTGAACCAGATCCTCAGATTTTTAATGAAATACATTTTGATTTTAAAACTATCATTGACCATTTAAGAGAACAAGCTTATTTAACTCCCAATGTAATTATTAGAGCGTACGATGAAAGAAAAGAATCTAATTGCCCTAGCTACACTTTTCATTTTGAAGGAGGCATTACTACCTATGTTAAATATCTAACTCGCAATGATGTTATTGTTCAAAAAAATGTTTTTTACGTTAACCAAGAATTAGATGACTATCAGGTAGAGGTAGCTTTAAGATATATTCAGGATATAGAAACATTAGAACTAAGTTTTGCTAACAATATTAGAACGATAGAAGGAGGTATGCATTTGACTGGTTTCCGTTCTGCTTTAACTCGTACCTTAAATGATTATGCCCGCAGTGAAGGATTAATTAAAGAAGATAGTTTGTCTTTAACTGGAGACGATGTGCGAGAAGGTTTAGTATCTATTGTTAGTGTAAAATTAAGAGAACCTCAATTTGAAGGTCAGACAAAAGCTAAATTAGGGAATCCTGAAGCTAGAACTAGAGTAGAGCAAGTGGTAGCTGAATCATTTAAAGAATTTTTAGAAAAAAACAAAGAAGACGCTAAACATATTATTGAAAAAGGTTTACTTTCTGCTCGTGCCCGTAAAGCTGCTAAAACTGCCAGAGAAAATGTTTTACGTAAAGGCGCCTTAGAGGGATCAGCCTTACCTGGTAAATTAGCAGATTGTATTTCTCGAAAAAGCGAAGAATCAGAATTGTTTATCGTAGAAGGCGAGAGCGCCGGAGGTTGTTTTTCTGGAGATACAAAAATAGCTCTAACTGATGGCAGAGATATTACTTTTAAAGAATTAGTAGCTGAGCATGAAGAAGGCAAGAAAAATTATTGTTATACCATTAAAGAGGATGGGAATATAGGCATTGGTTTAATTGAAAATCCTAGAATCACTAAAAAAGCAGTACAGGTTATTAAAGTTGTTTTAGACAATAATGAAGAAATTATTTGTACGCCTGATCATCTTTTTATGCAGAAAGAAGGGGGATATAAACAGGCTAAAGATTTAGAAGCTTCTGATTTATTAAATGGATATAAATTGGAAGAAAGCGTTATACATTACAATCATAAAATAATTAAAATACTTTCTTTAGAAGAAAAAATAGATGTTTATGATTTAGAAGTATCTGGTACTCATAATTTTGCGTTGGCAGCTGGGATTTTTGTTCACAATAGCGCCAAGCAGGGTAGAGACAGACAATTCCAAGCAATTCTACCTTTGCGTGGTAAAATTTTAAATATTGAAAAAGCACGTATGGATAGGATGATGGCTTCAGAAGCTATCAGAGATTTGATTGTAGCTTTGGGTGTAGCTCTTTCTTCTGATGAAGCTGGTTTAGCAAAATTAAGATATGGGAAAATTATCATCATGGCTGATGCTGATAGTGATGGTGCTCATATTCGTACCTTGCTTTTAACTTTGTTTTATCGGTATTACCAAGCTTTAGTGGAAGCCGGACATATTTTTATTGCCCAACCACCTTTGTATCGTATTCAAAAAGGTAAAGAAGTTCATTTTGTATATACCGAACAGGAAAAAGAAACTATTTTAAAAAAATTAACAGGTAAACCTGTTAAAGAAGAAACACCAAAAGCTGTTAAAAAATTAAAATTACAAATGGAATCTGATGGTGATGCGGAATTTGGGATTGAACAAGAAAAACCTCAAACAGAAGAAACAGATTTAAAGGGGATTGGTATTCAGCGTTACAAAGGTTTAGGAGAAATGAATGCTATCCAGCTTTGGGATACCACCATGGACCCCCAGAATCGTGTTTTAAAGCAAATTCAAGTATTAGATGCTCAAGAAGCAGATCATCTTTTTGATGTTTTGATGGGAGACGAAGTTTTACCTCGCAAAAAATTTATAGAAGCTTATGCGTCCAAGGTAAAGAATTTGGATGTTTAATTTTGATTAAAAAAATCTGGAGCTATCTTAAAAGATACTCCAGAGTGTTATCACATTATTAATATAGCAAATCTTTATAAGTTGTCAATGGCATAGGCTGGATGTCATTTTTTATTTTGAGCAATAATTGACAAAAATTATTAATATCTGCTACAATCAGGGTGTTTTTATGCTACATAAATTTAAAAAAGGTAGAGTATATGTTTTTATAGATGCCGAGAATGTGTTTTACTCCCAGCGAACTTTAGGTTGGAAGATTTCATATCAGAAATTAATGCAATATTTCAAAAAAGAGTGTGGTAATGATACCAAATGCTTTATTTATAGCGGTAAAGATGAACATAACATTAAACAATCTAAGTTTTTGGATATGCTTGAAATTAATGGGTACACCGTTTGTACGAAAGTAATAAAGAAAATTAAAAATCGCGAAGGTGGTTATCATTGGAAAAACAATCTTGATATAGAGCTTGCGTTTGAAATGGACGATATGAAAAATCAATACGACACAGCCGTATTGATTTCAGGAGATAGTGATTTTGCTACTCCGATTGATAGGATTAAAAAAGCAGGCAAACAAATCATTGTAATGTCTACCAGGGGCCATATTTCAAAAGAATTATTAGAAAGAGCTAAATTTATTGATTTACGTAAGATTAGAGAAGAAATAAGCCAAAAATAAAAAATCTGG
>JAPLYJ010000039.1 GCA_026395655.1 Candidatus Parcubacteria bacterium | reverse complement strand
CCCTCATCTTATTTTGCGCCATGATTAATTCTTGACGTTGTTTGTCGGAAACTGGTAAACCATTTTGCTGTAACACACCAACAGTTTGCATTTGCTCTTGAGCGTTTTGAAGAATAGACGAAGCATCTTCATTGCTTTCTAAATTTTCAATAGCTTTTTGGAGCCTAATAAATTCAGGGGTTTTTAGAATATAATTGCTAAATTCTTCAATTTTTTGATCTAAATTGTTCATATTATTTTTATTTTAATTATTTATAATTTATGATTTTCCATAAAGCATATAACCTGCATTTTTTAATTTATCTTTGCCAATTAAATCATCTACTAAAAGTAATAATTTTATAATCGGGGCAGTAAAACGCCTGTCCATTTCTACCAAATATTCTTCCTGCATTGTCTGTCTTTGCTTCCAATAATCATTAGTAATAATTGACTCAGGTAAAATTAAATTCGCTACTACAAGACTCGTAGGAACACCAATAGTTAAAAGCTCATTCATGGCACGAGCAGCTTCCTCAATCGGTGTGGACTCCGGATACATCACAAAACTAAAAGTCGTTTGATTAATATCTTGCATCATATCTATTACTTCTTTGAAGCGTGATTTTGTAATTTTATCAATTTCCGTTTCACCAGTTGAAGTAAAAGTTTTGATTTCTATTTGTTTGCTCCAATCAACGGGTAATTCCAAGAGTCGTAAAGTATGCCCTGTCGGAGCAGTATCAAAAACGATTATCTCAAAATCTTTTCGTGTAACAAAATCAATAAATTTCTCAAAGGTAGCCATTTCTTCCGTACAAGGTGAATTTAACTCTTCTTCAATTGCCATTACTCTTTGCTCATCGTATTTTTGTCTGGCTTCAACAAGAATTTTCTCTTTGTATTCGTTAGTAGCTTTTACGGTATCAATGCGTGTAGCCCACAGATTCTTTTCATTATTAATAACAGTTGGATAATCAAAAATATCTTGCTCAAAAATCTGACTTAAATGAGAAGCTGGATCAGTTGTTAAGAGAAGCGTCTTGTACCCTTGCTCGGCAACCCACAAGCTAGTTGCCGCCGCTACCGAAGTCTTTCCTACCCCACCTTTACCAGCAAAAAAAATTGTACGTCTATTACCATTTTGAGGAATGAGCAATTGTTTTATTTTCTCATCAATTTTAGGAAAATCATTAACCACAAATTTATCTTTATCCGCATTAATCTTTATTGGCTGGTAATCTTTCAATTTAAGGGTTTGTTCATAAAGTTTTTTGCCCATCTTAATCAGCAAATCCTCACCTTTAATTTCACCTGGTTCAAGTTCCATTAAAGTTATAGAAATAGTGAATTTATTTTTAATAAGTTCTAAAAACTCTTGTTGTTTAGCAAAGCGAGCAAGCATAAAAGGATTATCGCAAGCACCTTGCGGATAAATACCGTTGATAATAAGTTCTTGTGAAGTTATCTTAAGTTTTAAAAGTTCCGCAATAGATCGTTCAGCTTCATAAATTGGAGTAACTTCTGGCCGTAAGACAAAAATAAAAGTGGTTTTGGAAACATCTCTCATCGCCGCGATAGCTTTATCAAACTTAGCCTTTGATTCTGTAAGTGCAGCGGCTGGACCAATACAAGTTTGTCCACCACCTCCTTCTTTAGTGGCTTTTTCTATTACCCCGCTCCACTCCACTGGTAACTCTAAAAGCCGTAAAGTGTGCCCAGTCGGAGCAGTATCAAAAATCACTATCTCATATGCAGGTTCCTGCAAAAAATCAGTAAAACGATCAAAAGCCGCCATTTCCGCGGTGCACGGTGAATTTAATTGCTCTTCTAAAACCGCAAAGCTCTCTTCGGGAATTAAACCGCGAAGCGGAGATAATGTCCGCTCTTTATATTCAGCGGTGGCCATATCTGGATCAAGCTCCATAGCAAAAAGATTTTTTATTTTTTCAATTGGTGTAATTTTATGACCAATTTGTTGCTCAAAAACATCTGCTAAATTTGAAGCTGGATCAGTAGTAATGATAAGCGTTTTTTTACTAAGCCCTGCAAAATATACAGCGCTTGAAGCGGCCATGGTAGTTTTCCCAACCCCTCCTTTGCCTGAAAAAAAATAAAATTTTGTATTCATACTTAAACTTCGCTAATAAATTTTTTGAATTCTTCTAATGTCGGATAAGCACCAATTTTAACTATCTTTTCATTGCAGGTCGTGATTGGTAACGCTTTTAATTGTTGCTCTTGAATGAGTTTTATCACTTCTGGATTTTCCCTAAATTTTTGAGGGCTTTGAGTGATAAGACAACGTTCTATTTCCACTCCCAATTTTTTAATTTTTTCTAATGTATTTTGCAAACTAATAAGTGCTTGGTCTGGATTTGGTCCACATAAACCACTAGAACAACACATAGGTGGATCATAAATAACAATTTTAATTTTCATATTTTTTATTAATTGATGACAAATATTATTTGAAACACAAAGTTTATCTGAAATATTTTTATTACTTAATAATTTTAGATATAATTTTTCTATCTCTTCAAATAATTTTTTATTAAGAGAATAGTATACCCATGTTCCGACCTTTCTATCTCGAATAAAGCCCTCTTCTCGTAACGCCTGTAAATGATGGGAAACGAGTGTTTGCTCCAACTCTAATTTATCCGCCAACACACAAACACATTCTTCGCCTTTCATTAAATGAAGGATAATTTTATACCTACTTTTGTCTGCCAAAAGTTTTAAGTAATTTAAGAATTTTTCCTCATCTTTTGTCATCATACTTTTTGCTTATTAATATATGAATCTATATTCATATAATATTCCCTATAATAATCATTGTCAAGGTTTTTTAGTTATCTTAATTATACATTAAAACGGTATGCCAATTTCACTGACCAAAATTTAATAGTGGCATGTAAGAAAATGATTTATAAATTACTTTTTTCCAAACCCCATTTCTTTATTACTCGCCCGATCTTCAAAAATCTTTCCAAAAAATGTTAGCACGAAATGTATAATTACTAACTAATGTGAAACACTAATGTGAAACAAAAAAAAGTGTGAAACATGTTTCACACTCAATTTTTTTACAAAAACGCATATTTTGGCTTAGTTAAGCCACAACCTGGTTGGCAACCGGGTTAGCGCATGGTTGAGCCATTTTTGACAAAATGTTTCACGTGAAACACTCCGACCCCATATCAGTGTTTCACATGAAACACTGATGCTGTTTTTTTTCACATAAAATGTATCAATTCGTATTTTTTGGCTTAGTTAAGCCACAACCCGGTTGGCAACCGGGTTAGCGCATGGTTGAGCCATTTTTGACAAAATGTTTCACGTGAAACACTCAAGCCTATTTCTTTGTTTCGCATAAAACACTCAAATATTTGAAAAACTTCTAAATCACAATTTTTTATTTAATATGATCCTTGACTATTATCAAAAAATTTTATAATATTAAGAAAGTTAGGTCGCTTGCAAAGCGGCCTATATTTATAAGAAATTAATAAAATAAAAATATGTTTGATTTAAAAACTTTAGGCATGGCAGTAAAACAAATTTCTGAGGAAAAAGGTATTCCAGAAGAAAAAGTTTTAGAAGCTATCGAAATGGCTATTGCTGCAGCCTATAAAAAAGAATACGCGAAAAAAACAGAAGTAATCAAAGCCAAATTTAATTTAAAAACAGGAGATTTAAAATTTTGGCAATCTAAGTTAGTGGTTGATGAAAGTATGTTAAAAGAAGATGACGAAGAAGATGAAAACTATAAATCTTTTAATGACAAAGATGCGTTAGAAGAAAATAAAAAAATACGATTTAATCCTGATCGCCATATTATGTTAGAAGATGCTTTAAAGATAAATAAAAAAATAAAAGTTGAAGAAGAGTTACTTAATGATTTAGAACTACAACAAGATTTTAGTCGTATCGCAGCTCAAACTGCTAAACAAGTTATTTTACAAAAATTACACGATGCAGAAAGAGAATTTGTTATTTCAACTTTTAAAGACAAAGAGGGAACTATTGTTTCGGGAATTATTCAAAGATTGGAAGGAAAAAATATCTATGTTGATTTAGGAAAAACTGTAGGCATCATGTTTGCCAACGAAATTATTCCTGGAGAACGTTATCGCATAGGCGAAAGAAAAAAATTCTATATTTTATCCATTGATGATAAACCCAGAGGACCAGTTATTTTGCTTTCACGATCTCATCCAAAATTTATTGCTAAATTATTTGAAACAGAAGTTCCAGAAATTGGAGAGGGATTAGTAGAAATT
>JAPLYJ010000015.1 GCA_026395655.1 Candidatus Parcubacteria bacterium | reverse complement strand
ATTAAAGGGAATTTTAAATAGCCAAAATATGAGTATTACTACTTCTCAGCGCCAAATATGGCTTACATTAGCCAAATTAGGATGCTGGTTAGGCCTAGCCTCTGTCATGTTCTCTTTGACTGGCTGGCCCATTAGTTTAGCTGACGAGCTCTCTCAAAATCCCCAAAACACGAATATAGAAGAACCAAATTCACTTTTTTCCGTATCTGGGCAGCTATTTCTTAACCCTAGCCAGCCTACCTACACGGAAAAAACAAATCTTATGAAAGTGTCAGTAACTGCTTACTCTTCTAGAGTAGAAGAAACTGACGATACACCTTTTATAACTGCTTCTAACAAATGGGTTAAACGTGGTTTCGTCGCCCATAATTCTTTACCATTTGGTACTAAAGTAAGATTGCCAGAATTGTTCCCTGATGAAATTTTCGTAGTAGAAGATCGCATGAACAAAGTTTATGATGAAAATCATATAGATGTCTGGTTCGCAGATACTCAAGATGCTATAGAATTTGGGGTAAAAGAAACTGTATTGGAAATTATCTCTAGTTAACAAAAAGGCCACCTGGAAAAGGTGGCTTTTTTAATATATTATTTTATCTTTCTTACTAAACAAAGTGGCGTCTGTTGGTTGGTTTGACCTAAAGGATTATCTTTAAAAACTGCACAAGCCCATTTGTCAGAAATATCTTTGTTTGATTTACCTAAAACAGATACGCCAATATCGTTAGCATCAATAATTACCACTTCATGATTGATAGCTTCTTTTAATTCCTTAGCTGTTTTATCCGGATGTAAAGGTCCTAATTTTGCATACTTATTATAAGGTGGTAAGACGTAGTCAGCCGGACCATCTATGGCTGCTACTGTTTTTCCACAAATACGATAAAAAACACCTTTGATGCCAAAAGGTTTAGTTATAGCTGACGCTATCAATCCTAAAAATAATTTAGGATAACCTGCTTCTCTAATAGCTAACTCCATAGTCCAAGGGCTAGCTATGCCTATACCATAGGGTGATTTGTGCACAAATTTTAAAAGAAAATACGCTAACTTAGAAGGATGAATATCTTTTATAGGGTAAGCCCTGCCTTGATTGATAGCTACAATTTTTTCACTAATAAAAATCATATCATCTGGTTGCCAATATGAAGAAAGGTATTTTTTTAATACCTCTACCATATTATCCTGATCACTGATCACATGAGTTTTAAAAGGATAACGTTCGTATTTTACGCCTGCTACTTCAATTATTAAATTTTTGCCTTGATTAGGTAAAATATCTTCCATATATAGCGTATTGTAAGAATATTAAATTATGTACCTAAATATTTGCGGATTCTTATTACCAAATTATTATTAAGAGTCTATATTATAATCTAATTATACTAAATAACGAACAAGAAAGAAAGTGTTACTCTTAATAATGTATTATTAATATTTTTACCGCATCAAATTAGATATTTAAAAAACGATAATATGCCAAAACGCTTAACAAATTATGCACTCCGAAAAAACCTTTCGTCACCTTGTCTCTCTCGGGACACAAAAAATATTTCTTAGTTTTTAATTTAATAAAAATAAATTTCTCTAATTTTTTAGTAAAAATGAAAATTGAAAAATACACATAAAAATGGTAGAAGTCTCCTATGGGAGATTTTGATTCTTGGAATGAGTTAAAAAAGAAAATTGAATTGAAGGGAAACTGTCCTGACAAGTTTCCAAAAGAGGGGGAAGTTTGGATAAGCAATATTGGCAGAAATATTGGGTTTGAACAAAACGGGAGCGGAAATGATTTTTCTCGCCCTATTTTGATTATCAAGAAATTTAACAATCATATGTTTTGGGGCGTACCACTCTCGACAAAGCAAAAAGATTTTGACTTTTATTACAATTATACCGATATAAACAATCAAAAAGTTTCCGCAATTCTTGCACAAATGAAATTAGTCAGTATAAAAAGATTAAAAAGAAAATTATATGATATTTCCAACAAACTTTTAAGTGAGATAAAACAAAGACTTAAATCTTTCCTCTAGAACTCGAAACCCCGCTAAAAAAGCGGGGTTTCTCGGAGCCTTGCGGCACTTTATGTCTCTAGTATAGCAAATAATAAAATGCTGTCAAACAAAATATAATTAATACAATAAGAAATATTAATTACATATATTAAAGGTTTTTGGTGCCCAGAGTGGGAATCGAACCCACAAGCCCTTGCGAGCAAAAGATTTTAAGTCTTTCGTGTATACCAATTTCACCACCTGGGCAAAATATTAAATTTTGAGGCCACGGTGGGATTTGCACCCACGAATCGCGGTTTTGCAGACCGCTGCGTTAGCTGCTTCGCCACGTGGCCATGTTTTAATTATGTATTTTTTCAATTATTTTTTCAACCTCATCTGCTGTTTTCAAGCGATCATCTAATCTGAAAAAAAGCTTAGGTACAATACGCATTTTTAAACGCTTAAAAAGCATACTCTGAAATTCGTTTATCTGATTATCTAGATCTTTTATAACCTTAGAACTCACGTTTTCCGGATATATAGAAATTAACACTTTAGCGTTTTCAAAGTCAATACTAACATCTACTTCTGTGATTGTGATTAAAACTCCGTTAGGACAATCAAAATCCTTTACTATAATATTAGAAAGTTCTCTTTTAATCAACTCTGAAACTTGGTCTGTTCTTTTAGACATTTTAATGTTTTTCTATCTTAAAATATTCTAAAATATCTCCTACCTCAAATATCATTTTAGTAGATATCACTAAGCCACATTTATTCGGAGTACTCACACTTACCATATCCGTCTTATTAAGTTGAAGGTTAACAATTGTTCCACATCCTATCTTTTCTTCTCCTCTTAAGATATCAATGCTACCTTTTTTTTCTAATTTACCTTCTATTACTTCTCCTCCTATCACTTGGTCTCCTTTGCTATTATTATATATAGCTAAAACCTTTAATTTACCTATAACTACCCTTGTGTCTTTTAAATTACGTTTATCAACAATATCTTTTTTTAAATTATCAGATAATTCATAAATGGTGTCGCCTACTAATACTATAGTATTAGAATTAGATATTATAACCTTAAGTTCTGGCCTAATTTTAACTCTAAAACCAAGAATAATAGCTCCACTAGTTTCTGCTAATTTATAATCAGTTTCTCCGATATCACCTACTTCGTTTTTGATAACAACAAATTTAACATTTAATTCTTTAGATAAATTAGTTAACGTTGATATCAATGCTTCTATGGAACCCAACACATCAGCTTTAATAACTAAAGGTATTTTTTCCACACATTCATCTTCTCCAAGATATTGAATATCTACACAAACAATTTTTTCATTTTCTCCTAATATGCAATATTCTCTTTGATCTCCAGCATAAAATTTTTGACCTACCTGAGGCAAATCATTAAAACCCACTGCTATTACCGGGGAAGAAAAAGTAGCGTCTTCCATAGGTTCTCCTCTAAAATTTTCTAAAACTTTAATTTTACCTGTAACTTTTCCTAAAATTAAATCATCTCCTTTGCGTAATGTGCCTGACAAGATTAATAAAGTAGCTGTATAACCACGATGGGAATCTAAATATGATTCTATCACTACGCCCTGGGCACCTTCACAAGGGTTAGCCTTTAAATCTTCCATTTCTGCCATGAGTGCAATCATTTCTAATAATTGATCAACTCCTTGCCCATTTTTAGCTGAAATTTCTAAACAAGGTACCTGACCACCCCAACCCTCTACCATTACACCATTTTCTGATAACTCACGCTTAACTTTTTCCACGTTAGCTTCTGACTTGTCTATCTTATTAATAGCTACTAAAAATGGTAATTTTGTTTTTAAAATAATATCTATAGCTTCTTTAGTTTGAATTTTAACACCTTCGTCAGCAGCTACCACTAAAATACCAATATCAGCTACCCAAGCTCCGCGTTCTCTCATTTCTGTAAAAGCTTCATGACCCGGGGTATCTAAAAAAGTAACCTTTCTTTTAATATCAGAATTAGGCAATTTTACTTCTAATTCATATGCCCCAATATGCTGAGTAATAGCTCCTGATTCTTTTTCCGCTACCTTGGTTTTTCTAATGTAATCCAAAAGAGTGGTCTTGCCATGATCAATGTGTCCCATGACTACCACTACTGGAGGTCTAATTATTAAATTTTTCTTTTCTGTTTTTTTCATATATATATTGGTGCGGAGGGCACAGGACTCGAACCTGCAAGGGCTTACGCCCACTGGTTTTCAAAACCAGCGCATTGCCATTCTGCCAACCCTCCCTCTTTTAAAAGTATTTATATACTACAACTAAAATCACATAAGTTCAAGAAAATTTGAAAAAATGAGAATTTCAGGCATAATATATAGATATGAGTAAAAAAAGCATTTCAGGTAAAAAAATCTTTCTTCTTCTTGTAATATTAACTGGTTTTTATTTTTTTATAGAACCATTTTGGCTTAATGTTCAT
>JAPLYJ010000016.1 GCA_026395655.1 Candidatus Parcubacteria bacterium | reverse complement strand
ATTAATTTTTGATTTTTTTTGACAAAATGTATTGATTTTGATATTATAGACATACTTAATTTATTAACATATGGCACATACTAAATCAGGTGGTTCGACTAAGTTAGGAAGAGATTCTGCGGCTAAAAGGTTAGGCGTAAAATTATATGACGGACAAAAGGTAAATCCTGGTAACGTCATCATACGTCAACGTGGCACTAAATTCTATCCTGGCAAAAATGTAAAAAGAGGCGCAGACGATACCTTGTATGCTCTTAAAGCAGGCATAATTAAATTTAAGAACAAAGGTAAAATTAGATTTGATGGTAGTAAAAAAACCATCAAAGTTGTTGATGTGCTTTAATCTTTTGTTTTTACTTTTTTCTCTTCGATAGCCTTCACAATTACTTGTATCTCAGTTTTAATATTGTGTCCTAAATCCAAATTAACAGGATATTGTCCTGTTTTTTTGATGTGTTCATCTAAAATCACTTTTACCTTTTCTGTATTAAGATTTTTTTCTTGACTAAACAATTGTTTTTTGATTTTTTCTTCGTCTACAGATTCAAAAAGCTGACCTTTTTCTCCAGCTTTTAATTTAATGACAATCTCACAACCTTTTAATTTTTTAGCCAAAGCTTCTGTTTCTAAGACAGCTGTCTCTAATTGTTTTTCTTTTTTAATTTCATTTTCTTGAACTTGTAGCACATCTTGCTTACCAGCTAACCTAGCTAATTTTTTAATCATTAAAAAATTCTTAAAATACCCTAAAGAAACATCTTTGACATCACCTTGTTTACCTAATTTTTCTACGTTTTTTAATAGTAATATTTTCATATAATTTAATTACCGCTTAAAATATCGTAAGCTTTTTTAAGTTGAGGATCATTTTCCAAACTAATCTCATTATACGTACCTGCCATTTGATCTTTTAAAGGCTCTACCACAAAGTCAGGTTCTAAGCCTTTTTGATCTATTTGAAAACCATTAGGTGTTAACCATCTAGCTATTGTAATTTTTAAGCTAGAACCATCTTGCAAAGGTACTAATTCTTGAACAGAACCTTTACCAAAGGTTTTAATCCCTACTAATTTAATTTTTCTTACATCTCTTAAAGCTCCTGCTAAAATTTCAGAAGCTGATGCAGAACCATCGTTAACTAGAATAGCCATGGGCATTTGACCAAAAGCAGCGTTACCCTCAGCTAAATATGTTTTTACCTCTTTGCCATTACCAAAATCTTCTTTGACTACAGCTTCACCATTATTCAAGAACCAACCAGCAATTTCAATAGCATCATTTAAAAATCCACCAGGATTGTTCCTCATGTCTAAGATAATAGCTCTAGGTTTGTAGTCTAAGATCTCTTGGGCGCTTTTATAAAAATCACTCAAAACAGGTTGAGAAAAATTATATATTCTTAGCAAAGCCACCTTATTAGGTAATTCTTCCCATTCGCAAGACTTAACATTGATAACACCTCTGATAATTTTAACTTCACGAGCTAAAGAATCTTTTAAGCTAAAAACAGTTAAAACTACTTCAGTGCCTTTTTTGCCTTTGATTAATTTAACAGCATCCATGATATTCATATTCTGAGCATCTTTATCATCTATTTTTAAAATTTTGTCCCCTGGTTTTAAACCTGCTTTTTCAGCTGGCATACCTCGTAAAGGAGAAATAATCGTCACAAAACCATCTTTCTTAGTAATTTCAACACCAATACCCTCAAAAGAACCACTTAATTCTTCATTAAAACTCTGGGTAGTAGTAGCATTCATAAACTCGGAATATGGGTCATCTATAGCATTAACCAAACCATTGGCAGCCCCTTCTATTAAATCTTGGCTATTCAAATCTCCACGATCTACAAATTTTTGTAAAACTACTCTCCAAGTTTGCCAAAAAATACTCATATCCCCTTTGACATCCCCTGGCTTAGAAATATTAGTTATCGGACCAGCTACATCCACGGCATAACCCCATTTAGCCCCATTTAAAAAACCTCCAGCAAATACAGCTAAGATAATAGAAACCGCTAAAACTGTTTCTGCTACTAACTTCCATTTTTTGTTTAACATGTTAATTTTTTTTAATATTTTCTTACATTCTATCAAAAAAAAAGTAATAATCAAGCTCCTTTGCTTTTTAATTTATTTAAGATAATATGGATAAAAATACATCTAAAATATGAAATCACACCGCGTATTTGTTTCCATACCCTTGCCTGATAAAGAAAAACAAAGGTTATCTATATATCAAAGCAAATTTCTTTTTGATGATTCTTTTCGGATTACACCTAAAGAAGATTTACACCTTACTTTGGTTTTTGTCGGAGAGATTTTTGATGAAGAATTAACCTTGCTTTGCCAATCAGTTTCAAATGTTTGTCAAAAACAAGAATCTTTTGATATCTTTCTTTCAGATATTACATACGGACCAAACTCAAACGAACCTAGGTTAGTTTGGATAAAAGGACCAGCAAACAATTTATTAGAAAATTTAAAATCAGATTTAGAAAAAGAATTAAAGGAACAAGGTATCTCATATACCCACACCCTAAAAAGATTTCAACCTCATGTTACCATAGCCAGAATTAAAAAAGATTATTCAAAAGAAAATTTACCTTTGGAAAAAGATATTGCTACTAATTTAAAATTAGTTTTTTCTTGCCATCAAATATCTATAATGGAAAGCACGCTAAGTAAAACAGGATCTACATATGATATTTTACAATCATATTATTTAAATTGATGTATATTATTGATATCATACCCATTACTCATTTACCGAAAAAAACCAATCAATGGTTGACATATTTTCATCCAGAAATGATAAAAAAGGGGGCTCTCATCCAATCTAATTTAAACCATAGGGATATATATGGGATAGTGATGGACTGTCAACCTGTTTCTAACATGAAAATCGAAGTAAAATCAGCTAGTTTTGTTTTAAAAAAAATATCCCAAATCGTTTTAGAAGATTTTTTAGATGAAAAAAGAATCAAATTAGCATATGAAATTAGCCAATATTATTTTGAAGATCTTTCTTTGGTTTTTAAATCAATGCTACCTAAAAATATTAAAAGTTTAATTAATCATTTAAAGAAAAACCCCATCAAACCATTAGTACTTCCTAAAACAAATATATCTTACAAATCAAAATACGTAGCTACACGTTTCCATGATTTTCTTTCATCTGACATATGGACAGAAATCAATGCTACTTTAACAAAACAAAAACAAATTCTCGTGATCAGTCCTAATATCAGTACCCTGGTATATATCCAAAAAATTCTTAATAAAAAAATAGATAAAAATCAAATATCAATTTTCTCCCCAGAGCTACCCATTAAAAAATTCAATGAAAATTATCAAGCCATTGCCTCTGGTGATAGACAAATAGTTCTAGGCTTACGTTCTTCAGTCTTTGCTCCTTTTAACAATCTGGGGTTAATCATTGTTTTAGATGAATCTAATTATAGCTACAAGTCATGGGATCAAAGACCATATTACAGTGCCCAAACAGTAGCCCAAAATTTAGCATATCTACATCAAGCACAAATAATCTACCAATCAGATACACCCACTACCAAACAATGTAATTCTTGGCAAAATATATTAAAAATTAAAGCCACAACAGAAATTATTGATCTAAAAAATGCCGTTTTAGACAAGAGCCATCCTGTTTTTAATATTTCTTTAACAGAAAAAATAAATGAAACAATTAAAAAAGATGGACGTGTTATTCTTTTTTTTAATCGTAAAGGATCTGCTAGTAGTATCATCTGCCAAGATTGCGGAAAAATATTAAAGTGCCCTCAATGTGAAGTTCCCTTGGTTTTACACAAAGATCGCTTAAAAGCCATCTGTCATCATTGTTTTTTCAAAATGAATCCACCGGAAATCTGTGCAAACTGTCAAAGTCATCGTATAAAATACTTAGGCTCAGGTATTGAGAAAGCAGATGAAGAATTAAAAAATATTATCAATGACAAGACAGCTCGTATTTTTCGTTTAGATGGTGAATCAGTGTTAAACAGCTTAAAACAAATAGAGATGATAGAAGAATTTAATCAAACAAAAAAAGCCATTCTTTTAGGCACAGAAATCATTTTTAAACCCCAATTACAAAAAACAGATCTTACCGTTGCTCTTCACCCTGATCCTCTTCTAACTTTACCAGATTACCAATCTGAAGAAAGACTTTTAAGCTATTGCTGGCAATTAAAAAATTTAAGTAAAAAATCTTTTGTTATCCAAACTCGCTTAATGCAAAATGATGTTTTCCAAGCAATCAAAAATAACCAAGAAATATCTTTTTTAGAAAAAGAATCAATTTGGAGAAAAAAACATCTCTGGCCACCGTATTGTCAGATAATAAAATTAACAATCAAAAATAAGATTGATCGCCAAGCTGAAAAAGAAGCTAATCTTTTGTCTCTAAATTTAATTAAAAATATATCTGCTAATATTAATCTCAAAGAAAACGCATTAATCTTAGGTCCCGCTCCAGCTTTCATCTCAAAACAAAAAAATCTATATCATTGGAATATTATTATTAAAATTAAAAAACCTGATGAATTAGAAGGAACAATTTACGAGCGTTTTATCACAAACCGCAACCAGCTCTTGAAATTAATCCCAGAAGGGTGGAAAATAGATGTAGACCCTATTAGCATATTATAAACATATGGAAATATTAATTGGAGAAAAAAACGAAAAATTAAGAGGTAAGTCTTTACCAGTAAAAAAAATCACCCAGGATATCTGGTTGTTAGCTGAGAGTATGTCTTCGCTCATGAAAGAAAAAAACGGAGCTGGTTTGTCAGCCCCTCAAATAGGCATGCCTTTGCGTCTCATTGTTTTTCTTTTTAAAAATAAACCCATGGCTTTAATAAACCCAGAAATATCACAAAGCTCAAAAGAAACTGAAAGCATAGAAGAAGGTTGTTTAAGTTTACCTGGTACCTGGGCCATGATTGATAGACCCTCTAAGATAACCGTTAAAGCAAAAACTTTAACAGGCAAAAAAATTAAAAAAAATCTTTCCGGAATATCTGCTAGAATAGTACAACATGAGATAGATCATTTAGATGGTATATTATTTATCGATCGCATATCAAAAAAAACAAAAAAATAAAATGACATACGTTTTTTTCGGTAGCACTGAATTTTCAAAAAATGTTTTAGAAAGATTATATGACTCAGGTCTTATCCCAACCTGTGTAATTACCAGTCCCCCTAAATTACAAGGCCGTCATCAAATACAAACCCCCACACCAGTTGATCTCTGGGCAAAAAAACACATGATATCAGTACTTACCCCTGACAAGCTAGATGATAATTTTATCCAATCATTAAAAAATTTAAAACCAGATTTAGCTGTTTTGGTAGCCTATGGCAAAATCATACCCAAACAAGTTTTAAATATACCCTTACACGGTATTTTGAATCTTCACCCTTCACTTTTACCAAAATGGCGAGGAGCTTCACCTATTCAAGCTAGTATTTTAGCAAAAGACAAAGAAACAGGGGTAACCGTCATGCTTTTAGATGAACAAATGGATCATGGACCCATTTTAGATCAAATTAAAACAGATTCTGCAAACCAAAGTTATCCACATTTGAGCGAAAAATTATCAATCTTAGGTGCTGACCTTTTAATTAAAACAATTCCTCTTTGGTTAGCAGGGAAAATTACTCCAGCTATCCAAGATGAAGATAAATCTACATATTGTAAAAAAATCAAAACCATTGACGGTTTAATCAATTGGTCTTTAGATAATGATTCCATCATTAGCCAAATTTTAGCTTACAACCCTAATCCGGGCACATATACCAATATTAAACATCAAAACAAAGATATAATTTTAAAAATATTGTCAGCTCAAATATCAAAAGAAGAAAATCCGAAATTAAATCCAGGAGATTTTTTTAAAAATGAAAAACAAGAGTTATTAATTCAATGTAAATCCGGGGCTATTGTTCTAGATATAGTCCAACCTAGCGGTAAAAAACCCATGTCAGGTTCTCAATATCTAAGAGGCCATAACTGGCTCATACAAAATGAAAAAAACAATTAACATATCTCTCATATTGTTAGCTTTTTTAGCTCTTTTTTTAATAATCTGGGCTGGGTATAAAAACAAAAACTTAGTTAAAGCCATACCTTTAGAAACTGCAACAGAAAATCAAACTAATCAAACATTAAACACTAATGCCCCTCAACATATTAATCTTACTGATTTTTATTTTTCCTACGGTACCAGACTTTTAGGAAATGACCAAATAAAAATCATATCAAGAGAAGAATGGGGACCTGATTTAAATTATGCTGACCCTGATTATATTGCTTCATATTGCTCAGAAAAATATTGTGACCCTGAAAATTATGACACGGAAGACAATTATATTACTACCGATAAATTAGCGGTGAAAACTTTAAATTATAATTACCGTCATGCCTTAGAATCATGGGACCTATCAAAAATTCAAACAAAAATCAAAGAAAATAAAGCTAGCTATGAATATTTACCTGTAGAAGAATTTATCATCCATCACACTGCCGGTAGAACCACATATTCATATGAAGATTCTATTAATGAAATTAAAAGAATATATTTTAATCATGCTTTAACACATCGCTGGCAAGACATTGGCTATCATTATTTAATTGATGCCCAGGGTCGCATTTTTGAAGGTAGCTTAGGTGGTAAATACAGCGTCGGTATTCATACTTACATGCATAACCGAGGTAATGTTAGTATTGCTTTGATGGGAGACCTTCGCCCAGATTACAGTCAAATGAGCACAGAAATGAAAACATCATTAGCTAAGCTCATTTCATATTTAGCAAAAGAATATGATCTTGACCTATACGCTTCACAATATTATTTAAAGAAAAAAGACCTCTCTGGAAGAGAATGGTTGCCAAGTATAATCAGAGGACACAAAGAATTAGATATTAGGCTCTCCCCCACTTTTTGTCCTGGAGTAGATTCTGATACATTAAGAACTGATATTTATACAGAATTAAAAAATCTTACAGAGAATCCTCTTTAAATTCAATGGGCACCAAAGACATTTGATCTAATCTCACAATCTCAAATTTTTCTTTTAAAGATTTAATAATCAAAGGTAGAGCTTCTAACATTTCTAAAGGCCGGCTAGCCTGTTCTTCTGGTTTTTCGCTGCTATCATGAAGATCAATGATAGACCCATTCTGACAAGCCCCTATCACTTTTTTAAAAATTACATCAGATCCAGGCATATGATTGTCATCAGGATCAACATCAAAAGTAATTAATTTAAGTTTCAAACTAGTTACTAATTCACAATGGCTAGCAACTTTTAAAGCTTCGAGATAACAATATGGGGGACGACAAAACAAAGGTTGCTCCCCTATCGTATTAAAAATAATCTCTTGATTAGCTTCAAAGCCTTGATTATTAATATCATGACCATAACCATGATTCCCTATCAAATGCCCCCTTTTATACATATCTCTTAAAACAGCAGGGTGATTTTTTACCCATTTACCTAAAACAAAAAAATTAGCCTTAACATCATAATCATCTAAAATATCTAAAATTTCTAAAGTGATAGGCGGATTAGGCCCGTCATCAAAAGTTAGTGCTATCTTATTTTCATCTCTTGATCCATGTCTGTAATATATCATATATCTATTATACCAATTTTTTCTTTAAAAAAGAATTATTCATACTGTATTCGCAACCACAATATTTCTGACAATATATATCATATGTTTTTGACATTTTCAAACTTAAATTGTTAGCAACGTTTGGGTCTAAATCAAAAGTTCTATATTTAATATTTTTGCTTATCTTAAAACAAAAATCATTAATATATCTTACATCTTTAAAACGGTTAACACTTAATGTGGTAGCCCAAGAATCAAAACCATTTTTCAAAGCAAAATCATATACTTCTTTTAACCTATATCTAAAACAAGCCTGACAACGCAAACCATTTTCTTGATATTCTTCTAAAGGCATATCTAATTCTTTTTTTAAATATTCTTTCCAAGATTCGTGATCCCAAGATATTACAGATAATTTTAAATCAAATATCTTAGATATCTTTTCCACATCAGATAATCTTTTTTGATCTTCTTCCTCTGGATAAATATTAGGGTTGTAAAACAAAAGGGTTAAATCATTATTAACATATTTTTCTGTTTCTAAAAGATATGATATAACCGGTAAAGCACAGCTAGCACAGCAAACATGTAAAATCATTTTACTCATATCTTTTCTCTCAACGCATGAATTAATCTAATCATGTATCTTAGATTGTGTATGGTAGCCAATCTTAAATACAAAGTTTCTTGATTAAGATATAGGTGACGCAAATATGCCCGAGAGAAATTAGAACAGGTATAACAATCACAATCTTCGTCTATCGGCTTTGAATCTTTTTTAAATCTCTCATTTAAAATTCTCAAACAATCACCTTTAAATTCAGAGTCAATTTTAATTTCAGTTTTGTTAACAACAATACGGCCATTATACAATTGGCCATGCCGGGCTATTCTAGCAGGATTAACACAATCAAACATGTCTACGCCTCTTTTTACCACATCAATGGCATCTTGAGGAGATGCTCCTAACCCCATGGTATATAAGGGTAATTTTTCAGGAATCATATCTTTAATCTCATCTAACAATTCCAAGGTTTTAGGCATATTGTACCCTATTGTTTCCCCGCCTAAAGCTAAACCATCAAAAGGTAATTCTGACAAATACGACACAGCTTCACGTCTTAAATCAGCGTAAATACCCCCTTGGATGATGCCAAAGAGCTTAGGTTGGTATTTGGTATACATTGGGTTTTTAAGCAGTTCTAGGTGCCTTTTTACGCATCTCAGAGCCCATTGGTTAGTCCTTTCTAATGATCTAACAGCCTGAGCATGGCTAGCTTTGTCAGACAAGCACTCGTCAAAACACATGACAATATCAGTACCTAAGGTATGCTGTATTTCAACGGATTTTTCAGGTGTAATGTAAATAGATGAACCATCTAAAGGTGACTTGAATTTAACCCCATCATCTGTAACTTTAACCAAATTGCTGTTTCCCCTTTTAGCCTGAGCCAAGCTCCAAACTTGAAAACCACCAGAATCACTTAAGATGGGAGACGGCCAAGCCATAAATTTATGCACACCACCTAAATCATGAATTAATTTTTCACCAGGACGTAAATGTAAATGATACGCATTAACTAAGATAATTTCAGCTTCTAATAATTTTAAATCATCAGGACCAATAGCTTTGACTGTAGCTAAAGTTCCTGGAGGCATGAACACAGGGGTATTAAAAAACCCATGGCTCACAGACATTTTGCCTAATCTCGCTCTATTCTTTTTAGATTTTTTAACAATCTCAAACATTTTTTTATTTTATTAACATGGCATCCCCAAAAGAGAAAAACCGATATTGTTTTTTAATGGCTTCTTTGTAAGCTTTTAAGATATTTTTTTTAGTAGCTAAAGCTGATACTAACAATAGCAAGGTAGATTTTGGTAAATGAAAATTAGTAATCAATTGATCTACAAATTTAAAATGATATCCGGGATAGATAAACAAATTAGTCCAGCCTGTATTATTCTTCAAATTATTTTTTTTAACACAGCTTTCTAATACCCTGCAAGCAGTGGTTCCTACGGCAATAATTCTTTTACCTTCTTTCTTAGCATCGTTTAAAGATTTTACTGTTTTAGTATCTAGATTATAATATTCAAAATGCATTTTGTGATCTAAGATATTTTTTTCTTTGATAGGTAAAAAAGTACCTAGACCTACATGTAAAGTAACATATTCAATCTGTATCTTCTGTTTTTTAATTTTTTTTAACAATTCTGGCGTAAAATGAAAACCAGCTGTCGGTGCTGCCACAGAACCATCTTTTAAAGCATATGCAGTCTGATATTTTTTACAAATTCTAGCAGAAACATTTTTAATATATGGAGGCAGAGGCATCTGACCTAATTTAAAAATATCTTTTTTTAATTTTGTCCCTGATTTATTAAATACAATCACTCTTTCTTGATCTAACAAAGACAAAACTGTTGCTTTTAAATTAGAACCAAACAAAATCTCCTGTCCTACTTTTAAACCAGGACGACCTATCACTCTCCATTTCGCAGGCCATGTATTTAAATTAAAATCATCTGACAAGGGTCTCACTAACAAGATTTCTTGTTTACCACCATTAATTTTTTGACCTATTAATCTAGCTGGAATAACTTTGGTATCATTAAACACCAAAACATCTTTTTTAGGATCTAAATATTTTAAAATATCTTTAAATACCTTGTGCTCTATGTCCCCTGTTTTTTTATCTAAAACCAACAAACGAGAGCTATCTCTAGGTATGATAGGCTCTTGAGCAATCAATTCTTTAGGTAAAAAATAATCAAAGTCTGACAGTTTCATACTTAATCTTTTTCAGAAACATCTAACAATACATCTTCTATCTTCCTAATATGTTTTTTAGCTTCTTCTAATTTGGTTTTTAGTACCCCGTGAGGTCCTATATTTACCAAAAGTGCGTAAAGATTCATAACCGTATCTTTGACTTGACGCACCTTTTCATATTTACGTTGTTCTATCAAAGGTTTAATTTGATAGATTAATTCTCCAATAAATTCACACAAAACTATCATGTATTCGTCTGGCTCTAAGCATATTTTTGTTTTAGGAAAAAATATCTCTTTTTTTACTAAATAGCTATTATACAATTCCGCTTTCATGCATTCCATTAAACATACCCTGTAATTTTCTTCAGCTAGTAAAGATGGGTAATTTTTTCTTTCTTTGGTTAACAGATTAATAGCATCGCGAACTTGAATCAATATCTTGTTACCCAAAATAACATTGTTTTTTTCAAAATTAAAAACAGCCTCATTGGCTAATTTTGAAATATCATGTATCCTTTTTTTACCTAAAACCCTTTGATTTTCTAAATCATGATATGCCTGTATAATCTCAGATATCTTTTCTTCGTTAGACATATAAATAACTTAATTTTATTCCCGACAACAATCTAAAACTTTTTGTACCACCTTGCCTAAAGAAGCAAATACAGATACTTTTTCTTTTTTAGGTAAAGGTATTTCTTCTTCTTTTTTCAAATCAGCTTTTACATCTTCATAAGCTATTAATTTTAAATTAATACCCCAAAAAACATTCCAAAGCTGATAGGCATTATCAAATAAATCTTTAGCTTCTTCTTTTTTGTTTTCATTAAGTTTTTTAGTACCTACTTCCATCAAACGCATGGAAGCTGCTAAGAAATGCTTAGAAATGCACCATATCTCCCCTTCTGGGTCTTTAACAATCTGAGCTAGGTATTTTTTTCTAATTTCCCTAACTTCATTTAACATATCTAAATACGAATCTTTATTTGTTTTGCTATAAGTATAGAAAAGATGTTCTTCAATAGAAATCAGATTCATAACGGCAATGGCTAAATCTTCTTTAGAAGATAAATCCACTTTATCAGCTTCTTTAAAATTCTTAATCTTATCCATTAAATTCTCAGCCTCTTTTTCTTGATTCATATTATTTACAAGTTACATTAATTATTATGCTAGCGATAATTAACAAAGTGATAGGAACAATTACTTTCTGATATGGAAAATATGCTTTACCTTTGTTTTTAT
>JAPLYJ010000063.1 GCA_026395655.1 Candidatus Parcubacteria bacterium | reverse complement strand
GATTTAAATGGTCAATATGCTACTTTAACAGCTTGCAGAAATGATTGTGTAGCTCCGACTAAATACGCTTGCAATCAAAGCACCTACAGGTGTTATTCCGATCCTTCAGGAGCGTACAGCACACTTTCACAATGTCAGGCTGATTGTTACGAGACACCTAATAGATATTCTTGTAATCAAAGTACCTATAGATGTTATTCTAATATAAACGGACAATATGCTAGCTTAAGTGTTTGCCAAGATAATTGTGTACAACAAAATAGATATACTTGTAATCAAAACACTTGGAGGTGTTATGCAGATCAATCTGGTTCTTATACCTCTTTGTCTTTGTGCCAAACTAATTGTGTTGAAATAATTCATAACAGATATGATTGTAATACTTCTACGCGCAGATGCTATGCTAACAATTACGGAGCGTATTATAGTTTGTCAGATTGTGAAAATAATTGTTTAGAAGTTACTCGTACTCCTTCGGTTAGAATTGTAGCTAATCCTACTACTATAAATTCTGGGCAATCTTCTTATTTGAGCTGGTCTTCATCTAACGTTACATATTGTACGGCCTCAGAAGGATGGTCAGGATCTAAAAGTACTTATGGGCAAGAATATGTTTCTCCAACTCAAACTACCAACTACAAAATTAGTTGTTATGGCAATTATGGCACAGCAGTAGATACAGTGACAGTTAATGTTGTTTCAACCTATCAAAATAATACATTAACTTTAGAAAAATGGGGAAGGAACGTTTCTAATGGTGAGAATAATTATAGTAAGAGCATTATAGCTGGCAAAGGGGATGTAATAGAATTTTATATTAGACTAGCTAATAATAGTTATCAGGCTATTAATAATGTGGTAGTGTCTGATGCTTTACCAGCAGGTTTAAGCTATTATTCTGGTACTACTAAATTAGACGGTTTGCCCCAAGCAGACGGATTAACTACTGGTGGATTGAATTTAGGAAATCTTAACTCTAACACAGTTAGAATAATAATTTTTCAATCAATTGTACAAAATCCAGGTGTATATTATAGCTTAACTAATGTTGCTAAAGCCCAAGGTAGCAATGCTACCCTTGTTACAGCAGAATGTACTGTTATCTACAGAGGTGGTTCTAGCACTACGGTAAATACAGGTCCAACTAATTCTCTATGGATAGCTATAGCTGCTAGTTTGGCTGCTACTGCTGGCTTATGGTATTTCTTGAGCTTTCATAGAAAAGGACAAGCTTTTTTAAAAGGCTTAGAAGAAAGATTTGCTGAAAACAGGCTTAAACGTATTCAAAGAATTAGTAGAAAGTAAGATCAAAGCCCCTGATAATTCAGGGGCTTTTGGTGTGTCTATTCGTAAATTATACAGTCAAAAGCTATATTTTATTTTTCATTTTCTAAAGCTAATCTAAGAGAAAATAATGTTTCTGATTTAAGCTTTGTTTTTACCCATATTTTTTGTTTCTCGGTTAATAGTTCGCCCATACCGGAAAGCATATTTCTATCATTAAATCCATCTATAATCTTAATAGATTTTCTCAAAAATTCTTTATAAGACATACTCATGCGGGTTTCAACTATTTTTTTGTTAATTGGCCAATCATGTGAAAGTAAAAATTGTACATCAAAAATATCACGATTAGATTTTGTTATTCGTTCGTACATAGCACAAAGCTTATGAGCAGCCATATCTTCTTTAATCATTACTTGCATGGAAATGCCAAGAAACGATATTATATCATATTTTGAATCAAATCCTTGTCGACTGATTTCCACTTTAACATTTTGAGCATTAATGTCTTTGTTATCATAAGAAAGGAGGTAGAAGAGGTTAAACATTTTTTTTCTTGCTTGTTTTAATTTTCCATATTTTTCAAGGATTGTTTTGACACGTTCAAAGACATAATCTTCTTTTTCGGGGTCAAGCAAATCAAAATCCAAGTCTACCGAAAAACGATCAAGTTCATAAAACAATATGGCAGCTGTACCACCCTTAAATCCCAAAATTGAACTAATACTAGCATCTTTAAAAATATCTTTAAGGATTTTAATAAGTATATTCTTATGTTTAGCAGGGTCAAGAGACATAGGTTTGTTATTTTAATTTTTTTTAACTTCTTCGTAATATATTTTTACTGTTTTTATCATTCTTTTATTGTTGCCATAGATAGGTAGAATTTCATAGACCTTATTCCAATCTAAGATTGAAGGGTTATCAAAATAATAATTTTTATATAGATAAATAACATCCAAGAACGCTCTTTCAGGCGAAGCAATATTATAATTTTCTCTTGATTCTATACCAGTTTGATTAGTAAGAATAGTATCTTTGATTTTTTTATAAGAATATTTTTGTTCATCGATTTTGATCTCTTTCGTTTGGTATGATATTACAAAAATCTGTCCGTAGAATTGGAATGTTACACCTGCTGCTCCTAAAACTGTTTCTAAGCTGATATAAGAGGGAGTATATATCTTTGTGGCTAACTCATATTTGTCATAATCTTTGTCTTTAGAATATATTCCTTTGCGTATGGAATTCATTTTTCCAGCTTTAACATAGCGGTGAATTTTTTTCTTAACAAAATTTACATTAGTTTCTTTCCAAAGTAAAAGCAGATCTTTAAAAGTAAAGACAGTTTTTTTTGATTTCATTAGACCTAAGATATAATCTTTTGCCATTTTTATTAATTTATACTCTATTGGTACCCATATTTGGGTACCTTTAGCTCAAATTATATGATATTTTGAGAATAAATACAAGAGAATATCTTAAAGAGAGAGAGACAAGTTAATAATTGTAACCAAAATTGAACATTCAGTGATATAAGGGGATATTGTTTTAGTAAATAAAGTACATATCGTTCAATTTTTACCCGTCAATAAGGTTGGTTTGTTTATTGTTTCTCTGTGTCTATGACAAGAGTTTAACAATATTAATGAGTTGTAAAACGAAATTAAAAACTTAAGGCGATTCGCTTGGTTTGGAAATTAGCTTAACCAGCGGTTCTTCCCAACCGAAACAAGTTTGTTTGTTTTTTAATTTTTTAAATGCTATCAAACAAGAACTATCAAATTCTGCGTATTCTTGTAGAACTCGTACAATATTTTCAACAAATTCGCATATTGTTCCATCGGAATCGTCAACTCCTCCTCGTTGTAATTTAACGTCAAGACGTAAAAGCATGTCAACAAGCAGTTTTGTTGTTTGCAGACTGACTGGCAAATCAGATGTTATCTGAGATAGACGAAGACATCCTTCTTGTAATGAATCTTGATAAGCAAGCCAATTTCGGGACGGACCGTAATAAGCTTTTATATACCGCAGAGCAGATGCGATAGTTTGTTTGATTAAAGTTAATTCTCCTTCGGTTAATTCTCCTAATATTTTAGTGCACATTGGCTCTGCAATTATTTTTTTATCATCTTGGCTTAATTCTTCGCCACCTAGCACGGCATAGATAGCTACAGCTACCATATGCTTACAGAGTACCTCATTTTGACCGAGGTAACATTCGCAATTACCTCTATCGTAATGTTTTTCGCTTACATAAACTTTATATGGTTTAGTTCCCAAAACAATAGCAGAAAAACTTTTGAATTCTTTTTTAAATTGGGTAATCTTTTTGTCCTCGCATAAAGCAATCGCCTTCTCATATGTAGACGGATCAGTACCAAATTTAATTTTATCTAAGTTGTATCTAGGAGGCATCCATACTGTCATAGAGTCCATTTCATTTTTATCAGATAGAGGTATAGAGTTATTATTTTTTAATTGCATATATTTTTTTAACGAGGGTTATAAATAAATTCCTCGTTGATTTTGCAGACACATTTTTCTCCAAAAGCTGGAATATTTTATTAGTGAGTGGCATTGGTTACAGACAATTTGTTTATTTTTGTATATTCAGGCAGGGGTATAATCTTTTTCCTTTTACAATGTCAAAAAACATGCTAAGAAGATACAATTACGGTGTCATGGTTAAATGATTTGACACGGAGAATAATAAATTATCTTTATATTAGATAGTCGTATTTATGGGGTGCCGTAGTAGAGGATGTTAGAATTATTTTTGAGAGAATAAATGATACAACGATTTACATTCCAAGTTTTTACCCTACCCCGTTACTCACTATTGTTTGATTAATTTTTCTAATTAAATAATGTAAACTTGATTAATCTCGAATCATTAACGGAGAAACAATGTGGCAACAAACTCTAACAAATGAGTAAAGTTAAAACTCAAACATTTTATTGAAAATCACAAAACTTTATTTCACATTTATTTTCAATACACTTCCAACATTGTCCAACTTTTCCGCAACAATCAGGGCAACTTAATGTGCAAATACAATCAGAATCAATCTGGCATTTATCACCTGCGGGATAGTGATTCTGTATTTGTATTGCAACGCATTTATTATTGATACATTTTGCTTCATAATCACTTAAGGATGATGGAAATTTAGGGTCGCACATAATATTATCTTGATGTTTAATCCTTTCATATTCTAAATACTTATTCCAAGTATCAAGATGATCTTTGTTAATTGCTGCTTCACCCCCACAAAAACCTTCAGAAACAATTACGCAATCAGAGTCAGAATTACAATTATTTATATTTTTAATATCAGGTGATTTGTTTTTCAAATACATATATCCGCCAATACCACCCATTAAAATAATGGCGAGTATAATGGCACCCAAGACATTGCTAATACCTTTATTCATATTATTGATAATTTAATTATTATTTTTATTATATCAAAAAGAGGGCAGAATTGTGTAACCAGAAATTTGATATACTTTCCCAGAGTTAGCATCAATGACTACGGTTCTGCCATTATATTCAGATGATGAATTCTGAACCGTCCATACGAATGTTTTTAAATCTCCCGCAAACCAATGGAAACTCGTTTCCCATTCTTTAATTCCTTGTTCCAATCCAGCCGTTTTTGCAATCTCAATTGCTTGTCTTGCATCTATTGGAAACTCACACTCTATTGGATTATTTATACAATCTGAAATGGCTATATCCGCTTCATCAATTACGTTACCATTAGTATCTATATTTAAAGATATTGATTCATTTATATAAGGCTTCCCAGTTATTTTGAATAAATAAACCATAAAATAATAAGGTTTTTGGAAAATAGTGCTACAAGAATTGGGATTGTCTATACAAAATTTATCCGCTTCAGAGTATTTACTCTCTGAATAATCTAAAGATATATATTTATTAAAAAAATCTTTTCCAACCTTAGAAATCATGAATTGATTTGATTTCTCTACTATAGGATTAGGAATCGGTGAAATAATACCGAAACCATTCTTGTTTTTAAAATACATATATCCACCGATACCACTCATTAGAATGACAGCGACTATGATGGCGCTTATATTACTAATACCTTTATTCATATTATTGATAATTTAATTATTATTTTTATTATATCAAAAAATCGCCTTAATAAAAAGGCGATTTCACCCAGGGGGGTGCCGTAGTAGAGGATGTTAGAATTGTATTTGAGAGGAGAAACGATACAACGATTTACATTCCAAGTTTTTACCCTACCCCGCTACTCACTATTACTTAAAGATAAAACTTTTGTATTGAGAGTTCTTTGTAAAATGACACTTTTAATTTGCTCGTAAGTTACTATTATTAACCATTTTCCCAATCAAGGCATTGATGGTTGGAGTTTATAGCATACATCTTTCATTTCTTGATCCTGTATTTTGTCACAAATGGATAAATCTTTTTTAGTAAAAGCGATATTCGAATAACATCCATCTTTAGTCCTTTGATCCTGTATTTTGTCGCAGATAGACAAATCTTGTTTAGCAGAAGCAATCTGCGAATAGCATTCGTTTTGTATTTCTTGATTCTGTATTTTATCGCAAATAGATAAATCTTTTTTAGCAGTAGCGATATAAAAATAGCAACTATATTTTTTCTCTTGACGCTGTAGCTTATCACAAATGGACAAATCTTTTTTAACGTTAGCAATATTCGAATAACATTCATCCTTCGTATTCTGATCTTGTATTTTATCACAGGCAAACAAATCTTGTTTAGCATGAGAGACCATAGAATAACAAACATCTTTTGTTGTCGTCTCTTGCCCTGGCATATTTTCACAATTTATCTCTTCTCTATTTCCACCAAAAATTTTAAATGATTTATTTTTCAAATACATATATCCACCAATACCACCTATTAAGATAACAGCAACTATAATGAGACCTACGATATTACTAATACCTTTATTCATATTTTTAATAATTTAATTATTGTTTTTATTATATCAAAAAATCACCTTAATTAAAAGGTGATTTTACCCAGGGTGCCGTAGTAGAGGATGTTAGAATTGTTTTTGAGAAAAGAAATGATACAACGATTTACATCCCAAGTTTTTACCCTACCCCGCTACTCACTATTGTTTGATTAATACCCCTGAACGTTATAGACGATGTTAGAACCAAAATTATAGAAACTGAAAATAATATATGTACCAAACTGCATTTATTGTATTTAAAAACAGCCCTAGAATCAGCTGTTTTTAAGATTTGTTATAATATTATAACAATATTTTTACAAATTACGGAAAACCGCAACATATCTGGCTTCCAGAAGCGTTGCACATTCCATAGTATACTGGGCATTTAGCACGATAATCTACACATTTTCCCCATTTAAAAGAAGCGCATGTTGTAGGATTTGGATTTTTGCAACATGTTTTAGTACTACCTACACAATCTAATTCTCCCCAGTCTCCTAATGGACTACAAAGCCAACTATCTTTACAAGTACCTTTTTTTGAGGCGCAAGTATCTGTAGGGGTTATTATCTTTGTGCAACAAGTACTATTCCCCACACAATCATATTGCCCTAATGATATAGCGCAGTTTGAATTAGGCCAACAGAAACCATATGAGTTATTATCTGATTGTGATTCACATTTTGCTACATCTTTGCAACATACTAAATTGGCTTTACATTCATATCGTTCTGATGCTGGATTTGAACAATCTCCTGGATTTGTGCAAGAACCACCTGTTGCACTGTTACAGGTTGAAGATTGCCCGCAAGCACTTTCACAGCTCTGTGAAGTGGAATATGTTGGGAAACCAAGTTCTTCGCTGGTGTAATTTACATAACATTGTCCTGACATAGTATCACACCAATACCTTGCTGGGTTTTGTATACAATTATCATTGCATGTTGACAAGTCGGTATAAGGACCAAGCCCAGCTTGTTCCACTTGGCATAGACCTGTCATACCCACGCAATAATATGTTGTTGGATGACAATTAAATTGACAATTTGATTGAGTGGGAAAAGTGCCGAACAAAGATCTAGAACATTTCCACGTGGTTTGATTGCAATTCCATCCATTCCACGTCTGTGTACTTGGATTTACATTAATGATTGAAGAACCCATTACTACTAAGGAAAAAACAATTATTACGCTTAAACCAATATATGGTAAGATTTCTTTAAATTTTGGTGACATATTTTATTTATATTTAATGATTTTTTTCATCGACCATCGTTACTATTATATATGATATATGTTATTGAGTAAAGTAAAAAGTTATACACAGTTTAAAGATAGATTTACCCAGGGTGCCGTAGTAGAGGATGTTAGAATTGTATTTGAGAGGAGAAACGATACAACGATTTACATTCCAAGTTTTTACCCTACCCCGCTACTCACTATTGTTTGAAGACAATTCTGAATAGCAATCAGCTTTTAATTTTAGATATTGTATCTTGTCATAAACAGATGATTTTTGTTTTTCTGTAATGACATCATAGGAGAAAGTTCTCGCGCGGACAATTTTTTCTTATATCTTGATCTTGAATTTGATCGCAAATAGAAGAATCTTGTTTTACTGCAGCGACACCATTGTAACAAATATCTTTTTCATATTGCTCTTGTATTTTGTTGCAAATGAGAGGATCTTGTTTTACTTGGGCGATGTTAGAATAACAACGATCTTTCTGACTCAGATACTGCATTTTTTCACAAATAGATAAATCTTGTTTTGCTGTAGCGATATTTCTATAACAATCATCTTTTCTATTTTTATTTTGCATTTTGTCACAAATAGATAAATCTTGTTTTGCTGTAGCGACACCATAGTAACAATAATCTTTTTCATATTGATCTTGGTCTTGTATTTTACTGCAAATAGATAAATCTTGTTTTGCTGTAGCGACATCTATATAACACTGATTTTTAATATAATTATCATTCTGATCTTGCATTTTGTCACAAATAGACAAATATTGTTCAGTTTGAGTAATTTTACTATAACAAAGATCTCTTAATTTTTGATTCTGTAAATTTTCACAATTTATCTCTTCTTTATTCTCATTAATAATTTCAGGTGTTTTATTCTTCAAATACATATATCCACCAATACCACCCATTAAAATAACAGCAACTATGATAATTCCCACGATATTATTAATACTTTTGCTCATATTTTTAATAATTTAATTATTGGCTTATTATATCAAAAAATCGCCTTAATTAAAAGATGTCGCATCACATCATATAAAATGACACCATGCGGATACTGGTTAAATCATATAAAAAGACACCCAAATATGATAGATTGCCGATAACAATTAAAGGCAAATATCATA
>JAPLYJ010000073.1 GCA_026395655.1 Candidatus Parcubacteria bacterium | reverse complement strand
AGTGTTTTTCCCTTTCCAAAATTAGTTGGTGTCGACGAGCTAAATTAATAGGTAGGTTATTATTACTCTTAAGATAATACATATAGAGTGCTTCTGCCAAAGCGTCTTGGGCTAAAACAGAACAATGTAATTTAATTTGAGGCATACCACCTAAAAATTCAATAATATCATTAGCTTCTATTTTCAAAGCATCTCTAACGGGTAATCCTTTGGCCATTTCTGTTAAAGCCGCGCTAGTAGCTACCGCAGCCACACAACCAAAGGTCTCAAAAGAAATATCTGAAACAATCAATTCTTTTTTTCTATTTTCTTTAATTTTTACATATATCTTAATCACATCACCACAAACTAAATTACCTACTTGGCCTACGCCATCAGGATCTTTAAGCGGACCGAAATTTTTAGGTTGACGAAAATATTTAATTGTTTTATCTGTGTAATCCATATTTTTATTCTGTTTTAAATGGAGACAATTCACGTAATTGATTAACTACCTTAGGTAATTCATTTAAAAAATATTTGATTTCCAAATCTTTGGTATATCTACCTAAAGAAACTAATCCCAAAGCCAAAAGCACGTGACTAGGAGTCAATTTAGAAGAAGAGCAAGCAGAACCTGTAGAAACCGCGATACCTTTAAAATCCAACAAACTTATTAACGATTCCCCTTCTATATCTTTAAAAGAAAAATTAATAATCTGAGGTAAAGATTCATCTTTTGAACCATTAATGCTACTACCTTTAATTTTTAAAACAGATTCAATAATTTTTTTTCTCCATTTATTAAATCTAACATTTTCCATTTTCATTTTTTTCCAACCCATTTCAGCAGCTTTAGCAAATCCTACAATAGCAGGTACATTAATAGTAGAAGCTCGTAAACCAATCTCTTGTTCTCCACCATGGATAAAGGGTTCTATTTTTACGTCTTTTTTAATATACAATAAACCAACTCCTTTAGGTCCATAGACCTTATGCGAGCTAGCTGTTAAAAGATCCACTTTCCATTTTTTAATATTTATATTAATTTTACCAAAAGTTTGGCTAGCATCAGTATGAAAAAGAACTTGAGGCAAATTCTGCCTCTGATTCTTATTATATTGTGAAATAATCTCCCCTATTTCTTCTAAGGGTTGTATTGTTCCTATTTCATTGTTAGCATGCATAACAGAAACCAAAATAGTGTCTGGACGAATTAATTTTTCAAATTTTTCCAAATCTAATTTTCCTACTTTATCCACAGGTGCAATACTTACTTCAAAACCAAGTTTTTTCAGATATTGGACAGAAGCCATAATACAAGGATGTTCAATAGCTGAAATAATGATATGACGACCAAAAGGAAGATAAGCTGATATTATCCCTTTTAAAACCCAATTATTGCTTTCTGACGCTGAAGAAGTAAAAAATATCTCTGCAGAATTTACATTTAATAATTCTGAAATTTTTTTTCTGCTTTGCTCTAAAGCTACACGAGCTTCTTTGCCCCATTGATGCAAAGACATGGTATTGCCATAACGCGCTGAAAAATATGGCAACATAGCCCTATAAGCTTCAAAACAAACAGGTGTAGTAGCTGCATAATCTAAATATGCTTTTTTCATATATCAGATAATTTAATGTTTTTAAAATATGTTTGCCAATCAGACCCTACCTCTTCCCAAAAATTAGAAAAACC
>JAPLYJ010000053.1 GCA_026395655.1 Candidatus Parcubacteria bacterium | reverse complement strand
AGCTAACTCACAAAGGTTTTCTAAAATTGTAGGAGAGTTGAGCAGCAAAACACAATTCATTTTAATTACACATAATCGCACTACTATGGAGTCTGCTCATTATATTTATGGTGTTACCATGAATGAAAATGGCACCTCTGGATTATTGTCTTTACACTTTGAAGATGCCAAAGGATATACTTCTGTGAAGTAATACATTTGACTAATCACATTTTTTTCTTTAGACTGTAAATAATTAATTATATGCTGACAATAAGATTTAAAAGAGAAGGAGTGAAAAAACAAGGCCTTTTTAGGATTGTAGCAGTGGACAAGAGAATTTCGGCTGCTTCTTCCAAGAACAAAGGAGTTTTAGGCTGGTGGGATCCCAAGACCAAAAAAAGCCTTATTAAAAAAGACTTGATTATGAAGTACCTCAAAGAAGGCGCTATCCCTAGCCCTACGGTACATAATTTTTTAGTAAAAAATGGCTTAATCAAATCAGCTAAGATTGCTAAACACAAAAAAGCCAAAAAGAAAGAAGAGTCAGCTGCTTAATTTGAAAAAAGAAAATTCTTTAAAATACCCATGGAGCTGAGGGTAAAGGTCGCAGCTACCATGATATAAATTATTTAGATTAGAAAGAAATATGGAAAATGCTGATCAGGAACTCCTCGAGTTAATAGCCAAAAACATCGTGGATAATCCAAGCGCAGTACAGATAGATCGCAAGATCGATGAGATGGGCGTATTGCTCACCTTAAAAGTTGATCAAGCTGATATGGGTCATGTAGTGGGTCGCCAAGGCATGACTGCTAAGGCTATCAGGACCATTTTAAGGGTAGTAGGTGCCAAACATCATGCGAGAGTGAATCTTAAGATAGAAGAACCCGAAGATTCTATTAAGGGCGGTACCCGAATAGTAGATCAGGTGGTAGAGGACTTGAAACTCTAAAAATTATTTAGATTAGTAGAATAAGGCCACGAGATTTTTCTTCGTGGCCTTTAAAAAATATATATGATTTTTGATATTGTTACCATTTTTCCAGAAGCTTTTACTTCGTATTTTAATACGTCTATTTTGCGTATGGCTCAGTTAAAAAAGAAGATAAGAATCAGGATACATAATTTAAGAAGATGGACAGATGACAAACATCAAACAGTAGATGATAGGCCTTTTGGTGGTGGTCCAGGTATGGTTATGAAAATAGAACCAATATACAAAGCCATATCATATTTAAAAAAAATGAAAGACAAACCATATGTTGTTTTGTTTTCTGCTAAAGGAAAGATTTTTGATCAAGCTTTAGCACAAAGATTATCAAAAAAGAAAAGACTAATTTTAATTTGCGGACATTATGAAGGCGTAGACGAAAGAGTGGCCCAATATTTAGCTGATGAAGAAATATCAGTTGGTAAATATGTTTTAACAGGGGGAGAAATTCCAGCCATGATTTTAGTAGATGCTGTCTCTCGTTTGTTACCAGGAGTGATTAAAAAAGAATCTTTAGAAGAAGAAAGTTTTAAAGACGGGCAAGAGACAGAATACCCTCAATATACCAGACCAGCTGTTTTTAAAGTTGGTAAAAAAAATTGGTCTGTACCCAAAGTTTTGCTTTCAGGGGATCATAAAAAGATATCTGATTGGAGAAAACATTAAATTATTAAATATTCGTTATATATTAATGATTTATTGAGTTATTACGCATGCT
>JAPLYJ010000018.1 GCA_026395655.1 Candidatus Parcubacteria bacterium | reverse complement strand
GGTAAAACAGCTATTGTAGAAGGCTTAGCTCAAAGAATAGTTTCCGGAGAAGTACCAGAAAGCTTAAAAGACAAAAAAATTATTTCTTTAGATTTAGGAGCTTTAATAGCAGGTACAAAATTTCGAGGTGAATTTGAAGATCGTTTAAAAAATGTTTTAAAAGAAATTAAAAAATATCAAGGTAAGGTTATTTTATTTATTGATGAACTTCATATGATTGTAGGTGCTGGAGCTACAGAAGGTTCTATCGACGCTTCTAATCTTTTAAAACCGGCATTGTCTCGAGGAGAACTTCGAGCTATCGGAGCTACTACTTTTAAAGATTACAGAGAGCATATTGAAAAAGACCCAGCTTTAGAAAGGCGTTTCCAACCTGTAATAGTAGAAGAACCTAACATTGATGATACTATAGCTATCTTAAAAGGATTAAAACCTAGATATGAATTACACCATGGGGTAAAAATTACAGATGAAGCCATTGTTTCAGCTGTTAATTTGTCAGCTCGTTATATCTCAGATCGTTTTTTACCTGATAAAGCCATTGATTTGATTGATGAAGCTGCTTCTGCTTTAAGATTAGAAATAGATAGTACGCCTTCGGAAATAGATGATATTCAAAAAAAGGTTAGAAAATTAGAAGTGGAAAAAACCATTTTGAATAAAGACAAAAGCAAAACAGGGCAGAATAAATTAATTAAAGTTTTAGAAGAATTATCAGGATATCAATCAAGAGCTCAAGAATTAAAAACTAAATGGCAAGATGAAAAGCAAGGCTTTAATGACGTACAATTGTTAAAAAAAGAATTAGAATCTTTACGTGAAAAAGCACAATTAGCAGAACGCGAAGGTGATCTAGAAAAGATTGCTGAGATTAATTATGGTTTAATTCCTCAATTAGAAAAAAATATATCTAAAGAGGAAAAGAAAATTTTAGAATTGAAAAACAAAAGACAATTTATCAAAGAAGAAATATCTCCAGAAGATATTGGTAGAGTGGTTTCTCGTTGGACAGGCATACCAGTAACAAAAATGTTGGAAAGTGAATCTGATAAATTGTCTCAAATGGAAAATATTCTTTCTCATAGAGTGATAGGGCAAAAAGAAGCTATTTCCGCTGTTTCTCGCGCTATCCGTAGAGCTAGAGCAGGCATGTCTGAAGAAGATAGGCCTTTTGGTTCTTTCATGTTTTTAGGTCCCACTGGAGTAGGTAAAACAGAATTAGCTAAAGCTTTAGCTGAGTTTATGTTCAATGATGAAAAAGCTATTATTCGTGTAGATATGTCAGAATACATGGAAAGGCATTCTGTTTCCAGGTTAATAGGTTCGCCTCCTGGGTATGTAGGATATGAAGAAGGTGGACAATTAACCGAAGTAGTTAGACATCGTCCTTACAGTTTAGTTTTGTTTGATGAAATTGAAAAAGCCCACCCAGAAGTATTTAATATTTTACTTCAGGTTTTAGACAATGGGAGATTAACAGATGGACGAGGTCGTACGGTGAATTTTAGAAACACGATTATCATCATGACCTCTAACGTAGGAGGGGAATATATTAGCCAAATGGCTTCTTTAGGTTTTGAAGAAAATGGCGCTGAAAAAGAAAAAATTGTTAACAGAGAATTTTTGAAAGAAAAAATCAAAGGAGAATTAAAAGAAAGATTTAGACCTGAATTTTTAAATCGTATAGATGAGGTCATTGTTTTTGAAGCTTTGTCTGAAGAAGATATTTTACAGATCGTGGATTTGATGATAGAAAAAGTTAGTAGCCGTCTGGTTTCTAAAGCCATGCGTCTAGAAATACAACCTCAAGCTAAAAAACTTTTAGCCAAAGAAGGATATGATCCTAATTTTGGGGCTAGACCCTTAAAAAGGGTAATTCAAAAATTAATTTTAGATCCTTTGGCAGAAAAAATAATTTCTAAGGAGATTAAGCCAGGGTCAGTTGTTAAAATATCAGTAAAAGATCACCACCTTGAAATACATTGATTTTTTAAAAAAAATAAGCATATCTCTTAAAGAAAAACTGGGTTACTTATTCAGTCATGCTATTTTTGCTAGTTTGTTTTTTCTAATTTTGATTTTAGGAGTCTTTGGGCACTATCAAAGTGGATATATCATCTTGGCTTTTCTAATTTTGCTTTCTTGGAAATTTTTTAAAGGGTTGGCTTGGCATAATCTTTTTTACCTGACTATCATATTTTTGATTAGTTTCTTCTTTTCTTGGTGGACTCAACCTTTTTTTAATATTTTGTTTATCATAGTTATATCTTTGCTTTTTTGGAGTCAATTAGCTAAAGCAAAAGAAGCTTCTCCTCGTCAGAAATTCCTATCAGATCTTTTTTTCTACGTACTTTTTTTCTATGTTGTTTTTAGCTTAATTGCTGCTTTTTTTGTTTTTCATTGGTCTCTATGGTTGATTTTAATTTTTGACCTATGTTTGACAGTACTATTTACATATTTTCGTTTAAATCAGAAAAAGATTAATTTTGATTCTTGGCCTCGCTTTATTGCATATTTTTTAATTAATTTAGAAATATTCTACCTTGTTTGCTTGATGCCCCTTAATTACTTAGGTCAAGCTTTAATAATTTTGTTTTGGTATTATTTCGTTACGGAACTTTTTAAAGACCAAAAAAGAGATAGATTGTGGGCTATCAAAATTTTAATTCAATTTGCTATCCTATTAGGGATAAACGCGTTGTTATTGATTTAAAAACGGAG
>JAPLYJ010000072.1 GCA_026395655.1 Candidatus Parcubacteria bacterium | reverse complement strand
GATTTTGAACGACAAAAGTTGCTTGATTTGTTAAGATAGTAAACGCACGTACGTTGACTTTTAACCTTGATGAACATAAGATATTGATGTGCCCATTTAAGCGCAAGCTTTGTTCGGCTAAAGGAATTCCATATGCCGATAAAGTGGGTACAACAAAAAAAACCATCGTTTAGATGGTTCTTTTTGTTTTGTCTTTCTTTTTCCGCGCACTATAAAAATTAATATTACCTGTTCCTATTCGTCTTAAAACAGCTGTAATTATAACGCATCACATCATTTAAAATGACACCCTAAAAACATTGGTTAAATCATATAAAAAGACACCGATAATTGATTAAACGTAACATATGTATCTGAACCTTTACGCCTTAAATCCCCAAAAGCATTTTTCTAACTTTTTCAGATGTTAACTCGCTTGCTAGTACTCCGCTTATAAGATTCTTGACGATTTCCCTCGGCATCAATTTTTCACAAATTTTAAGTTGTTTTTTTCTAACTTATCAATTAAAGATTGAATGCTTCTTTCAAAAATATTATTACAATCTATCACACTTTCTTTCTTGAGCATAGAATATTCAAAAGGAGATACCATGACTAGAGTCTCTTCCGGAAATCTAAGAAATTTAGCAATTCGCTTCCTTTTTTCAACTTGCGAAGAAATACAAGCAAGTATAAGAAATTCCTCTATGTGAGGGTTTCTATTCAAAACAACAAAATAATGGGGTTCGTCCGAAGAAAGCCTTTCTTCTTGAAAATAATAAACAGAACCAGTCTCAATTTTTTCTGAAATACAATGAAGCTTTGTCATCAGATATTAGCTATTTCCAGCACTCAGCAACCCTATAACCTTCTTCAAACAGCTCCTTAGACGCACTAAGAACATCAGCGGATAACGCAAATTTATCTTCTACATTTTCAGAAGGATTTTTAAAAAAATCTAAATATGACATTGATTCTCTAGTCGTTTCTTTTGATTCTAGCGCCCTTTTAAATTTATCCCATTCTGGATACCTATGTGTAATATCAACTAAAGCTAACGCAGACTTACTCCCAAACTCATTATACGCAAAATCAAGTGCCTTAAGCTCACTTTTTGAAAAAACATCTATATCCACATCTGCTATAGAAACTATAGTATTTTCGAGACCTCCGTGTCCTAGATAAGTTGCAGCATATTCTCGTTCTGTCTCATCAAGAAAATCAGAGAATTCTGCAATGTCTTTTATAGATGAACCAACTGGACCAAGAGGCATAGCAAGATATATATCATTAGATATAGGACGACCATATCGCCTTAAATGAAACCTATCTGCAAAATAAACTAATTTAATAAGTTTTAATTTATCTATTTGCCCACCCTCTTTCTTAGTAAGATAGTTCATGGCTTGAGTGGCTTTTTTGTGATCAAATTCAGAGAACATTTTCATATATTTATTATACTAAAATATCAAGCTTTTGTAAAATAATGACACACTGAATTCAACCTACAAGTACTTAGTTCAATAAGTAAGATGAAGCGCAGCACATCCTTTAAAATGACACCCTAAAAACACCATTAAATCATATAAAAAGACACCGATAATTGATTAAATGTAACATATGTATCTAACCTTTACGCATACTTAAAAAAGGATATAATGATTAAAATAAGAAGTTTTTATGAAAATACAGATATCTCAACCAAAAATTAGCAATTTATATTCATTCATCTCTCAATTAAGCCAGTGGAACGGTTTGGTTTGTGTTCCTAAAAGAAAAGCAACGTGGCTTAAACGAACAGGGATATTAACTAGTAAAGATAAATTAGCCCTCAAGAAATTTACTAAAATTTTCCGACAAGCTCATATAAATCTAGAATCAATCTTTTTATTCGAGGATCAAAAAATGATTTGGGCTAATGTCCGTAAAATCATAGGTAGGGTAAAAACCGAGGAAATTAAATTAATTTTTAATGAATTAGAAAATAGATTCAATATAATTTGGTCAGAAGAAAGCAAAAAATTAAAAATAATCGCTAAGATTTACCAAAACCAAAAACATACCATTAATAAAAACTTAAAGGTTATAACTAGTTTATGTGGATTAGCTCAAAATGAATGGCCTGAAGTTATCAATTTAAGATTGATATTAAGCGGTCAAGGAATAAATGATTGCCAGGGTTGGACTC
>JAPLYJ010000075.1 GCA_026395655.1 Candidatus Parcubacteria bacterium | reverse complement strand
CAAATGAGATTCTCTTTGCTTACCTTCTAAGTATTTAATTTCTTTTTTGTTTAAAAGCAATAATCGTGTGCGTTTGGAGTTATAATCAATAGGTGTGTTTTTAGGTTGATAGGCTGGGATATCTGCATTTAATAAGGTAGCAATGTTGTTTTTGACAATGACATAAGAGCCAGTAAGATGCATTTGACCAGATTTTGCAGCTTTAGCTTCAAAACCAAACAATATTAAGCCAGCCTCGAATTTTTCCAGGATTTCATAGTCAAAAAAAGCTTTTTTATTTTCAGATAAACTAGTCATATGTTTATCATATCATAAAAAGATTTTTTTACTAATATGTGTTTTTAAGTTAGAATATTATATAATTTTAAAACATGGCATCATTTAGAAAAAAAATCATGGCTAAGATCAGAAAACCATATCACTATTTGGTTCCTTACCTTTCTGCCAGACGCTATAGGTATCCATCAAACAAATTAATAGTGATTGGTATTACAGGCACTAAAGGCAAAACTACGGTCGCTAATATGTTGTGGCATATTTTAGAAGCTGCTGGCTTTAAAACTGGGTTATTGGGTACAGCTAACATTAAAATATCAGGCCATGAAGAATTAAACACCTATCATATGACTATGTTGGGCCAAGGTTTAATTCAAAAATATTTGAATGATATGGTTAATGCCGGCTGTAAATATGCAATTGTAGAAACTACATCAGAAGGCATCAAACAATGGAGGCACAAAGCCATTAATTATGATGTAGCTGTTTTTACTAATTTGTACCCAGAACATATTGAAGCTCATGGTAGTTGGATGAAATATCGTAATGCTAAAGGCAATCTTTTCAATAGTTTAAAGCATTTAAAACATAAACAGATAGAAGGAAAAACAATTCCTAAGATTATCATAATAAATACTGATGATTCAGAATCTAAATATTTTTCAAAATTTTGGGCAGATCAAAAATTTTCTTTTGGATTAAAGCAACCAGTTGATTACCAGGCAAAAGATATTATTCTGAATCCATTTTCTTCTGATTTTAAAGTGAAAGAAGATAGCTATCATTTATCTTTGCCCGGAGAGTTTAATGTTATTAATGCTTTAACAGCCGTAACTATTGCTCAAGCATTAAAGATAGATGTTTTAGATTGTCAAAAAGGAATATCTGATATAAAGGATATCCCTGGTCGTATGGAAAGAATACCTTTTGGTAAAAATGGCTCGGTCTTCGTAGATTATGCTCACGAGGAACAGAGTTTTAGAGCAGCCTTAAAAGCTGTTTCAAAAATTAAAGAAGAACAAGGTGGAAAGATTATCGTTTTAATGGGTGCTGCTGGTAATAGAGACAAAATAAAAAGATTAACCATGGCTCAAGCAGCTAATGAGATGGCTGATTTGATAGTGGTGAGTAATGAAGACCCATATGATGAAGACCCCCAAACCATTGTAGATCAGATATCTGATAATTTAAAAAAATTAGGTTGTGAAGAAAATATTAAATTTTTTAAAATATTTGATAGAAGGGAAGGTATTAATAAGGCTATATCTTTAGCTGAAGAAAAAGATGTGGTTTTAATTACAGGTAAGGGCGCAGAGCAATGTATTGTGGTTAAAGGTGAAAAAATTCCTTGGGATGACAGACAGGTAGTAAGAGAAGAAATCAGAAAAATATACGGTTAGTGTTTTAAATGAATTGTGAGCTGATCTTTTTCGTAAGCCTTGGGGGGGGGGGATTTTATTTGACAGTTGTTTTAATAAAAGAATATAATGTATATATGATATTAAACAAAACTAACAATCTTAACAAAGGTTTTACCCTGTTAGAGCTTTTAATTGTCATTGGTATCTTAGCCATCCTTTCTGCCGTAACAATTCTAGTCATCAACCCAGCTGAGCTTTTAAGAAAATCTAGAGACACCCAAAGAATTTCAGATTTGGGTGCCATCAATTCCGCGTTAGCTTTTTACCTTGTAAATACATCTACCATTAGTATGGGTTCTGTTAGTAGTAGCTATTCAGTTACTTCTACTACTTGCCTTGGTCGCATTGCTGTAGCTACTACTTCTCAGAGTGTAAATTCTACAGGTTGGCTCCCTGTAGATTTAGCTACCTTAGCTGTAGGTTCTCCCATATCAAAATACCCCATTGATCCTAATCCTGCATATACAGGAGAAAGCCAAAGATATTACGTATATCTTACAGACGGAGCTGGTAAATGGGAATTGATTACCGGTTTAGAAAGCACTTACTACACTGTTACGGAAAACAAATTAAACAAAGATGGAGGTAGATTTGACGGTCTCTACGAAGTAGGTAACAAATTAGATATTCTTACAGCTGTTACTTCTACCTGTTTTGGCGGAGCGTATTACCTTCGTGGACCTGGGCAAAGTACGGGCGGGTTAATTTTTTACGACAAAGGTTCATATACCGATGGCTGGAGATATTTGGAAGCGGCAGCGAGTGATCAAGGTACATCATCTTGGGGCGTTGCTCCTTGTTATGGAACAGCCATATCAGGAGCAGACGGAACAGCAATCGGAACAGGTCATCAAAATACTGAAGATATGATTATTGCGACCGGTTGTACCAATGCAGCCCAGTTAACTCATGGTGTACCAATAGGTGGTTACAATGATTGGTTCCTGCCGTCAAAAGATGAGTTAAACAAGATGTGGAAAAATCTAAAGAGTGGTACTGATGAAAATGGTGATGTCTACACTCCCATTGGGGGCTTTGCCAGTAACTATTATTGGAGTTCTTCGGAGTACAGTGCTAACTACGCGTGGGTACAGTACTTCAGCGATGGCTACCAGGCCAGCGGCCTTAAGTACAGCGCATACTATGTGCGTGCTGTCCGGGCTTTTTAACAATTTAACCATTTAACCATTAAGACCAAAGGGGTTATACCCCCTTTGGTCGAAAAATAAAATATATATGGCACTATACTACAGCTTAAAAGTTTTTAAAGATGTGTATCAATTGATATTGAAGATTTTTGAATATACTAAAGACTTTCCAAGGGAATACAAATATACCTTAGGCCAAGATATGAAACATGATGCTCTGGTTTTAGTGAGAAGCATTTACCGGGCTAACAAAGCTAAAAGCAAAACAGAATACTTAGAAGCTTTTTTAGATGATTTTGAAATTTTAAAATTAGAGATACGACTATGTGCTGATATGGCAATCTTAACTCCTAGAAAACAAGGAGCTATGGCTGTGCTGATGGATACCATCGGAAAGCAGATCACCGGCTGGAGAAATGCCGGCTTATAATGTGGCCTGAATCCCGAGAGCTACGGTTTTCGGGAGCGAGCTTAGGTTTTAATTTAAAAGCGATAAAGGGACTGCGTAAAAACAGTAAATAAGAATGAGCAAAAAATGCTTTTTACTCACGAATAACACCTTTATGAAACAGTGCTGGGGGCTTTACCAATAACAATTATTGGAGTTCTTCGGAGAACAATGCTAACAACGCGTGGAAACAGAACTTCAACAATGGCAACCAGAACAACAACAATAAGAACAACACAAACTATGTGCGTGCTGTCCGGGATTTTAAACAAAACCTTAAACCCAGATAAATTCTTACCTGGGTTTTTAATATTATGCAATTAGATTTTTTTAAAAAAAATATTGGATTTGTTACAATTGAAGAATTGTTTCAAGCATATAGATGCTGCCGTAGAAGCAAACGCAATACCTTCAATGCGCTTGCTTTTGAAATAGACTATGAAAGCAATCTGGTAAAGCTTTGCGAAGAAATAAACAATGGTACATATCAGCCAGGCAAATCAATCGCGTTTATTGTTAATAAACCAATAAAAAGAGAAATCTTTGCTTCTGATTTCAGGGACAGGGTAGTGCATCATTTAATCATTAACAAATTGAATTGTTTTTTTGAAAAAGAGTTTATCTATGACAGTTACGCTTGCCGTATTAGTAAGGGAACACATTTTGGTATATGGCGTATAAACAGGTTTATACGTCAATGTTCGCAGAATTATACAAAAGATTGTTATATCTTAAAATTGGATATAAAAGGCTTTTTTATGCATATTGATAAAAACATGCTTTTTGAAAGATTAGAGACTTTTATTTTAAAAAAATACGAAGAGCAGGACAAAAATCTCGTTATTGATTTATGTAAAAAATTAATTTTTAATGATCCTACTAAAAATTGTATTATCAGGGGGAAAAAAGAAAATTGGCAGGGGTTGCCATTGGATAAAAGCCTTTTTCATGCACCTTTAAATTGCGGGTTGCCCATTGGAAACCTTACTAGCCAGGTGTTTGCCAACTTCTATATGAATCGTTTTGATCATTTTATCAAACATGATTTGAAAATCCGTTTTTACGGTCGGTATGTGGATGACTTTAAAAGATTACCTAAAATTAGAGTTACGGCTTACTTTGCACCCTAAGAAAATATATATCCAACACTATGCCAAAGGGGTTAAATACTTAGGTGCAGTGATAAAACCGAACAGAATATACATAGCTAACCGTACTAAAGGTAATTTTTATCAAACAATTACTAAAATCAATGATGTTTTTAAAAATAGAGAAATTAACAAACAAAAACTGCAGAATTCTTTGTCTAGCATCAATTCTTACCTAGGATTAATGAGTCAGTACAAAACATATTATTTGCGAAAAAAAATATTAACAAACCAAATCACCCCTATCTTCTGGAAGTTTTTTAAGTTAGAAAAAAGAGGGGACAAGTATTTGAAAGTGATTCTAAGGTATCGCCTACGTTAAATTATATATAAAGACACCATATGTTTTGTATTTATATGCTATTTCCGTGTCTTTATATATGATTTAACCAGTGCGTCTACTGTGTCATTTTAGATAATGTAATGCGATGCGTGTGTTGAATTAATTTTAATTTTATGTTATCTTGATATTATAAAAAACAAACAAATATGCTTACTTTAAAAAACAAAAAATGGCTCTATTTAGCTTTAGAATTGCTTTTGATAGCTATTTTAGTTTGTTTCTTTTGTTTTAAGGGAAACATTTTTAAAAATATTTTTGGGGATAAGACAAAACCATTGCAAGATAATTGTTCTGCCATTGAAAAAAGCTTCATCAAGGGTGTTTCCATGGAACCGTCTTTAAGTAACAATCAAGAGGTTTCGGGATATATGGGTTATTATAATTGCCATGAACCTAAAAAAAATGATCCTGTTGTTTTGGAATTTAAATCTCAACCAGGAACACGATTTGTAAAAAAGATAATGGCCTTAGGAGGGGATAAGATAGAGTTTAAAGGAGATAATTTAATGATTAATGGTAAAATTGCTAAAAATTCGGAGGGTAAGGCATATCAATTTTCTACACGAAGTCAAGGATTACTTACTATTCCTTTGGAAAATAAAACAATAACAGAGGGTTATTATCTAGTTTTAGGTGAAGTGGTTGGTCCAGAAGCCTATGATAGCCGAGTTTTTGGCTATGTTGAAAAAGACCATTTGATAGGTTTGGTTAGTCCGTAATTAAAACTGGATTATAGAATTTAAAATAACTTTTTAAAAACAAAAGGTTATTTTTTTATATCTGTTTATATTGTTATTTTAGATGATTTAATAACTTAGTTCAATAAGTAAGTGCAACACTTTGATAAATAAAGTAATATCAAAGTAATATGAAATATAAACACTTTTCAGTTGAAGAACGTGAGGTCATCCAATATGGTTTGTGGCAGAAAAGG
>JAPLYJ010000047.1 GCA_026395655.1 Candidatus Parcubacteria bacterium | reverse complement strand
GTAAAATTAGCTAGCATTTTAGCCTTACAAAATGATTTAGCTTTAGCTTTAGCAGCTCATCCTTTGCGTATTGAAGCTCCCATTCCTGGTAAAGCATTGGTGGGGATAGAGGTACCAAACAAGGCTTTTTCCATTGTGAGATTAAGAAATTTAGCTTCTGAAGATGCTTTTCAAAAAAATGAAATACCTCTTTTGTTTTCTTTAGGACGAGATGTTACTGGTCATTCTGTTTTTGCTAATTTAGCAAAAATGCCTCATATGTTAATTGCTGGAGCTACGGGTACAGGTAAGTCTGTTTGCATTCACAGTATTTTATCTTCTTTGCTTTTAAGAAATTCTCCAGATGCTTTAAAAATGATTTTAATTGATCCTAAGCGTATTGAGTTATCTCATTACAATGGTATACCTCATTTATTGACTCCTGTTATTTGCGATTACAAAAAAGTACCAGCTGCTTTGAAATGGGCTATCATGGAAATGGAAAGAAGATATCAATTATTATTAGAATACAATGTTAGGGATTTGGAAGGCTACAATATTAAAGCCATTGCTAAGGGAGAAGAAATTTTACCATATATTTTAATTGTTATTGATGAGCTAGCTGATTTAATGGTTCAATATGGTAAAGAAGTAGAAGGTGCCATTATCCGTTTAGCACAAATGGCTAGGGCAACAGGTACACATATTATTGTCTCTACTCAAAGACCATCTGTAGAAGTAATTACCGGGTTAATTAAAGCTAACGTACCAGCTAGAATTGCTTTTGCTGTAGCTTCACAAATTGATTCACGTACTATCTTAGACATGGCTGGGGCTGAAAAACTTTTAGGTCATGGGGATATGTTATATTTACCTCCTGATAACAGCAAGCCTACTCGTTTACAAGGCGCCTATGTTTCTGAAAAAGAAGTAGAAAGATTAGTTGAATTTTGGGGTAAACAATTAGATATGGGGGAAAATGAATTAAGTCAGAATTTAGAACAAGTCATGAATGCTAAATCTAACCCTAATTTTATTAATTTAGATGAAAATGATGAAAATGGGGATGAGCTATATGATCAAGCATATGAGGTGGTAGTAAAAGCTGGTAAAGCTTCAGCTTCTTTGTTACAAAGGAGATTAAGGGTAGGGTATGCTAGAGCAGCTAGATTATTGGATTTGATGGAAGAAAAAAATGTGATAGGACCAGCTGATGGCGCTAAGCCTAGAGAGGTATATGAAAAATTTGAAGAATAAAAATATATGGAAGATACTTTAGCTAAAATTTTAAAATCTAGCAGGGAAAAAGCAGGCGTTTCTTTGGTAAAGATGTCTATTTTAACAGGTATTCATAGCCGACATTTAGCATCATTAGAAACCGGAGAATATACTTTTTTACCTCCTGATGTATATGTTGTAGGTATCATTAAAAAATATGCTAAGAATTTTGATTTAGATGAAAAAGAATTAATAGATATGTTTTTACAAGAAAAACCTAAAAAAGAAATTAACATTAATCAAGCTAGCGGTAAACATTCGTATACTGGACACGGTAAATCTTTTTCTTGGCGCTTGTTAATTTTTGGATTGATTTTTGGATCAATCTTATATTTTATTTTTTTTGAAGTTTCTAAAATGGTTTTACCTCCGGAAATTATTTTAAATAATTTAAATCAAGATTTAAGTGTGAATAGCTCTGTTTTTAAATTAGAAGGTGAAGTTGCGCGTACAAAAAAATTAACTATTAATGGTTTGGAAACGTATTTTGATAAAGATGGTAAATTTATTTATGATCTTAATTTAAATGAAGGTACCAATAATATTGTTTTAGAAGCCTTTAATCAAAATGCTAGCAAAAAAACAATTTTAGAAAGAAAAATCATATACCAAAATTTAGAACCAGAGATTGTTAAGGATGAATTAGACGTGTCTACTACTAGTCCTACTTTGTAATATTTCTTTAGATTTTGTCTTTACAGAAGCAGTTTTTTTTGTTAGGATATCAATTAATAGTAGAGGAAAAATAAACATATGATTAAAAAGGTCAAAGAAGACAGAGGGGTTTTAGAAGGGAAAGAGAAGCAGTTGGAAGAAACTGTCAGGGAATTAAAAGACCGTTTTGGCGAAGGTTCCATTATGAAATTAGGAGATGTTAGGCGCGTGGACGTGGATGTTATCCCTACTGGTTCGCCTTCCTTAGATATTGCTTTAGGCGTAGGAGGCATTCCTAGGGGTAGAATCATTGAAATTTTTGGTCCAGAATCATCTGGAAAAACTACTTTAGCTTTGCATATTGTGGCTGAGGCTCAGAAAAAACAAGGTCAAGCTGCATATGTAGACGCTGAACATGCTTTAGATCCTGAATATGCTAAACATATTGGAGTTAAGATTGAAGACCTTTTGATTTCTCAACCAGATACAGGAGAACAAGCTTTAGAGATTGTAGAAGCTTTGGTAAAATCAAATTCTGTAGCTGTCATAGTAGTAGACTCAGTAGCTGCTTTAACTCCTAAAGCTGAAATTGAAGGAGAAATTGGAGATATTCATATTGGTTTGCAAGCCAGGTTAATGTCTCAAGCTTTAAGAAAATTAACAGCTATTGCAGCACATTCTCAGACAATAATCATTTTTATCAATCAAATTAGAATGCAGATTGGTATGATGTATGGTAATCCAGAAACAACTCCAGGAGGAAAAGCTTTAAAATTTTATTCTTCATGCAGAATAGAGGTGAGAAGGATGGCTCAGATTAAAAAAGGCGATGAAGTAGTAGGTAGTCGTATTAGAGCTAAAGTGGTGAAGAATAAAGTAGCAGCACCTTTTAAAACAGCTGAGTTTGATATCATGTTTAACGAAGGCATTGCTTTTTATGCAGATTTGATTAATATCGGTATCAAATACAATATTGTTAAAAGGGTTGGCAATTCGTATTTCTTTGGAGATGTTAAGTTAGGTACAGGCTTTGATATGGCTAGGGGATATCTAAAGGAGAATCCTAAGCTTGGTCAAGAGATATTAAGTTTAGCTCAAAAAGCAATGGAAATATAAGATAATTAAATTAATTTATGGAAGAATCTAAGAAAAATTTATATGAGTTGAGCTATTGGTTAAAAGATAGCTTGTCTGAAGAAGAAAGCCAAACTGAAAAAGATCAGATATCTGGTTTTTTAAATGAATTAAAAGGCGATGTTAGTGAAGCTTCGTCACCTCACAGAAAAGCTTTAGCATATCCTATAGATCATTTTAAAGAAGGATATTTTGGTGTATTTCGTTTTGGTTTAGAATCTCTTAAGATTTCAGATTTAAAATCAAAATTAGATGCTAACAAGAACATATTGAGATTTTTAATTGTTGTTTACGTCACACCTAAATTAAGGACGAAACCAACTAAAAAAGAGAAAAAACCTGAAGAGATGGTTGAAAATGTTGAAGTTGCTGAAATAGTAGAAGAACCTGAAGTTAAAAAAGAAAAAGAAATTAGCTTTGAAGAGTTAGATAAAAAATTAGAAGAAATTTTAAAGGATTAGGTCGATATTAAAAACGGCAGGGGAAAATAAAAAATATGAATTTAAACAAAATATTTGTGTTAGGCAATTTAACAAGAGACGTAGAATTGCGCAGTACCCCTGGCGGGAAATCAGTAGCATCTTTCGGAGTGGCTACTAACAGAGTTTGGTCTGATCAAGGTGGTCAAAAACAGCAAGAAGTGGAATTTCACAATGTTGTTGTTTGGGGCAAAATGGCAGAATTATGCAGTCAGTATTTAGCTAAAGGTAGGACAGTATTAGTAGAAGGTAGGGTCAAAACTCGCAAATGGCAAGATCAAGCTGGGCAAAGCAGAACAAAGACAGAGATTATTGCCGAAAATATTCAATTTGGTCCTAAGCCAGGCAAATCAGAATATGGGTCTAGTCAGCCTAATGAAAAACCTGGTGAATCTATCCCAGAAGTTAATCTAGATGATGAGCCAGTTTCAGCAGGGGAAGTACCTGCTTACAATGAGGAAGAATCAGACTTAGGTAGCATCCCTTTTTAAATTAAAAAACATGAAAAAAGACATACATCCTAAATACTATCCCAAGGCAGACGTAACTTGCGCTTGTGGCTACAAATTTCAAGTAGGATCCACTCAACCTGAAATTGAGACGGAAATCTGCTCGCATTGTCATCCATTTTTTACTGGTCAAGAAAAATTAATTGATACAGCGGGACGTGTGAAAAAATTTGAAGCCCGACGTCAGAAAGCGCAGGAAATGAAAAAAGTTAATTCGAAAAAAAAGTAATTTAAGTTTGTGTCTATTGAAGAAGTAAAAAAAGAGCAAAAAGAATTGTTAGAGAAACTCAGTGACCCTGGGTTTCTTTGCAAAAGAGATGAATTTTTAGAAGCTTCTAAAAGACTTTCTTTTTTAAATGAATATATATCTTTAATATCTAAAAAAGAAGATATTTTAGACAAAAGAAATCAAGCTGAAGAAATTTTAAAAATTGAAACTGATGAAGATATGATTTCTTTAGCTAAGTCAGATATATTAATTTCAGATCAAGAAGAAGAAAGCTTGAAATTTAAAATTAAAAGTTGGGAAGACGAAAACGCTGGGATCAAATCTGTAAAGATTAAAGGTATTGTTATGGAAATCAGGGCTGGGGCAGGGGGAGACGAAGCTGCGCTTTTTGCACATGACCTTTTTTTAATGTATACCCGTTTTAGTCAAAAGATGTCTTGGTCTTGGCAGATTATTGATTCTAATATGACTGATTTAGAAGGTATTAAAGAAATTTCTTTTGAAATTAAAAACAAAGCAGCTTACGAATTTTTGCGTTACGAAGCAGGTGTGCATCGGGTGCAAAGAGTACCAACAACTGAAAAATCAGGCAGGGTTCATACCTCTACAGCTACAGTAGCAGTTTTACCTCAACCTCAAGAAGTATCTATTCAAGTTAAGAATGAAGATCTCGAAGAATCTTTTTTCCGTTCTTCAGGAGCTGGAGGGCAAAACGTACAAAAAGTAGAATCAGCTGTTAGGATAGTACATAAACCTACTGGGCTCACGGTTACTTGCCAAAGTGAAAGAGCTCAGCATCAGAATCGTATGAAAGCTTTAGAAATTTTAAAAGCTAAGCTTTTTCAATTAGAAGAAGAAAAAGTAACAGGGGATCTTTCTACTAAGAGACGGGAGCAGATTGGTCATGGTGATAGGAGCGAGAAGATTAGGACATATAATATTCCCCAAGACAGGGTAACAGACCATCGTTTGAAAAAATCATATCATCATTTAGAGAGCATATTAAACGGTGAATTGGACCCAATCATCTCAGATTTACGCCAAACAGGTGGGAACTGGGATTTAAGCGGTTCTGACGAGGATTAAAGCCCTTATTTGCTTTAATTAAGCTTTTGTGTTAGATTTTACCTATTAGAAATTTTTAAATTAGCAATATATAAAATGAGCGAATTAAATAAAAAATCAGACAGTGAATTATTGAAGGAAATGGCCGAAGCTAATTTGCAATATGGCCATAAGAAATCACGTACTTTTCCCAAAGCCAAGGCTTTTATTAATAATAATTTAAACGGAGTAGAGATTATTAATTTGGAAGAATCATTGATTTCTTTAAAAAAAGCTGGAGAATTTTTAAGTAAAATAGCTGCTGAGCAAAGCCAAATTCTTTTTGTAGCTACAGCTCCAGGTGCTAAAGAATGTGTAAAAAATACAGCTGAAAAATTAGGTTACAGCCATGTAGTTAATCGTTGGCTGGGAGGTACTTTGACAAATTACAAAACTTTGTCCCAACGCGTTAATCATTTAAATGATTTAAGAGCTAAAAAAGATTCTGGTGAATGGGACAAATATACTAAGAAAGAAAGAATAGGATTTGATCAGGAAATTGATGAATTGGATAAGAAATTTGATGGTTTACAAAAATTCAGCCGTTTGCCTAAAGCTTTAATAATGGTTGATCCTAAAATGCACGAAGCTGCTTTAAAGGAAGCTTTAAGAATGAATATTCCTGTAGTAGCTGTGTTAGACACTGATGATGATTTTAAAGACATTAAATATCCAATTTTTGCTAGTGACAGTATAAAAGTTGCTATCATTTGGATCATGTCTTATCTCTCTGAGCAAATTGAAGTTGGACAAAATCAGGCTGCCAAAAATTTAGCTGAAAAGCAAAAATCAGCTGAAACTGTAGCCACCACTTAATTTTTATTTAATTAATAATATGATTACTTCAGAATTGGTAAAACAATTAAGAGACACTACTTTAGCTCCTATGATGGAGTGTAAAAAAGCTTTAGAAGAAGCTAATGGTGATTTAGAAAGAGCTAAAGAAATTTTAAAAAAATTAGGGTTAATTAAAGCAGAAAAAAAGATAGGCAATCAGACTCATTCTGGTTTAATTTATGCTACTGTTACACCTGATTTGAAAAAAGCATCTTTAATAGACTTACGTAGTCAAACTGATTTTGTGTCTGATAATTCAGAGTTTAAAGATTTAGCTAAAAAAGTTTCAGAAATTGCTCTTTTAAATGAAAAAATTGATTTTTCCAATACTGATTTAATGACTGTAAAAACTGGTAATGGAGATGAGGTTATCGGGGATCAAATTAAGGTTGCTATTGCTAAATTTGGAGAAAATGTGGAATGGAAAAGAGGGCTTAATTGGCAGGCTGGATCTGATAGTTTTTTGGAAATATACATTCATGCTAACAATAAATTAGGAGTAATTTTAGAGTTAGTAGGATCTGCAGACAAACCTGAAATTAAATCTTTAGCTCATGATTTAGCTATGCATATTGCTGCTATGAATCCTAAATATTTAAATGTAGAAGATATCTCTGAAAAAGAAATGTCTGATTTGAAAAGAATATATACAGAACAACAAGCTGTGTTAAATAAACCTCAAGAAGTAATGGAAAAAATTATTCAAGGTCGCATGGAAAAAGAATATCAGCTTTTGTGTTTGATGAAACAGAATTTTATTAAAGATGACACGATGACAATTTCTGATTTGATTAAATCAATAGCAAAGTTAAGTGGACAAGAGATATCAGTCAGAAGGTTTAATAGGTGGGAGATAGATTAAAATAAAAAAAATGTTTAATATTCTGCCAGTTATTCTAATTTTTCTCGCTTTAGCGGGTTTAATAGTGATATTTGTGAGAAAAAACAAAATTGTAGGATCAGAAAAGATTTTACAAGAAGATATACAAAAATCTGGTAGCAGAAATAAATATTTTGAAAAAACAACGATAGTCTTGTCTTCTAGCGGGAAAGTGATAAGCTACTTTCTGATAAGCGTAACGGAAAAATCCGTACATCGTTTGAAAATAATTAGCTTGCGTTTGGATAATTTTTTCTCTCGCATGCTACATAGTATTAGAAAACAAAAAGGAATGTCAGAGATAAGTGGTATGCCAGGAACAAATAAGCCGGATTTAATCAGTGCCATGGGACGATTAGCTACTGATAAAGAAGATCAATCTGATTTAGATAAACGTTGGGTAGATGATATTAAAAAATATCAGCAGATTCTTAAAAAAAACAATCAGGATTTAAGCGCCATTAAGAATTTAAGTCGTATTTATTTAATTCAGAATGATTTTTCTTCAGCACGTATGACTTTAATAGAAGGTTATAGGTTGGATCAAAAAGACGAAGTGATCAATTCTTTGCTCATTGAAATTTGGGAGAGGAAAGAAGATATTTAAGGCCAAAGATCTTACCCAGGCTCTTTGCGCCAGGGTAGCTCAGTGGTAGAGCAACGGTTTTGTAAACCGTGGGTCGTGGGTTCAAATCCCACCTCTGGCTCCGGTATGAATATGGAAGCGTGGCGGAGCAGTCAATCGCACCAGACTGTAAATCTGGCGGCCTAAGGCCTACGTAGGTGCAAATCCTGCCGCTTCCACCAATTGCCCAAGTAGCTCAGCTGGTAGAGCAACTCCATGGTAAGGAGTAGGTCAGCAGTCCGAATCTGCTCTTGGGCTCCAATTAATTATTAAAATTGAATTATATATATGAAAAAAGAACATATTGTTAAGATGCAGTGTAAGGCTTGTAAGGAGATAAACTATTTTACTCGCAGGAATAAGAAAATTGTGGAGAAGAAATTGGAATTGAATAAATTCTGTTCTCGCTGCCGTAAGCACAATCCTCACAAAGAAGCCAAAAAATAAGTTTTAGTCATGTAGTTAAAGCTTAGGGGTTATTTAATCTTCTAAAATTAATTAAATCTTAGATTTATTTTTTAATGGTCAGATTAAAATATCAATTTGCTCAAGCTGAAAAATTAAGAGATATGGGCTATTCGTTAAAGGAAATAGCTCAAAAATTAAATATTGCTAAAGGCACTGCCTCTCTGTGGTTGCACGGTAAGTCTCTAAACATACAGGCGCTTGAACGTTTAAAACAAAAAGGGTTAGTCGGAAGACTAAGGGCGTTAGAAACAAGAAAGTTTAAGAAAGAAACCATGGGATTATTTGGTGAAAGCCAAGCTTCTGCTGTATTTGATAATTTGATATTAACAAAAAATCATTTAAAAATATTTTGTGCTTTACTTTTTTGGTGTGAAGGATCTAAATTAGACAGATGTCCTTTAACATTTACTAATTCTGATCCAGACGCAGTAGGGATGTTTTTATCTTTGCTTAGATCAGTTTTTGATATTAGAGAGGAAAAATTTCATATTTGTGTGCACTTACATGATTATCATTCGTTGATTAAAGAAATGAATTTTTGGTCACAAATAACAAATATTCCTTTAAGTCAGTTTTATAAGCCTTATATTAAGTCACATACTGGAAAAATTTCTAGAAAAGATTATCATGGATGTATAAGTGTACGCTATAGCGATCCTTTGGTTTTAGTGGAATTGATGGCTATTGTCAGAAAATTAAAAATTATAGGGGCGTCAGTTAACGGTAAACTACCTGTCTCCAAAACAGGCACTGGGGGTTCGATTCCTCCCGCCCCTGCATGATTGGCATTTTTGATTCTGGTTTAGGGGGTTTAACCATCTTAAAAAGCCTTTTAAGAGAATTACCTTCCTACGATTACATCTATTTAGGAGACATTGCCCGCGTACCATATGGTTCGCGGTCTTTTGATACCATTTATTCATATACCTTAGAAGCTGTTGATTTTTTGTTTAAGAAAGGATGCAAATTGATCATTCTAGCTTGCAACACTGCGTCAGCTGCAGCTTTGCGAAAAATTCAACAAGAATATTTACCTGTTAAATATCCAGATCTTAGAGTTTTAGGCGTGCTTATCCCAGCTGCTGAAGAAGCGGCTAAGATGACAAAAAATGGGAAGATAGGGGTGATAGGGACAGAGGCTACTGTAAAATCTGAAACTTTAAAATATGAATTGATAAAACAAAATTCAAATTTAAAAGTATATCAATCAGCTTGCCCGTTATTGGTGCCTATTATAGAAGCAGGGGAAATGAGATGGATAGGGTTGGATCTTATTTTGAAAAAATATTTAAAACCTTTAAAAGAAAAAAACGTAGATACTTTGGTATTAGGTTGTACTCATTATTCTGTTATCAAAAAAGAAATTGCTAAAGTCATGGGTTCTAAAGTTAAGATAGTTTCTGAAGATGATATTATCGGTTTTAAATTAAAAAATTATTTGTCGCGTCATCCTGAGATGGAAAAGAAGCTTTCTAAAAAAAGGAAAAGGTACTATTTTACTACTAGCTATTCTCAGAATTTTACCAAAGTAGCTAAGATTTTTTTAAAAATGGAAGCTGATTTTAATATTGTTAAGCTTTAATTTGTTTTTTCTTTCTAAATTTGTTAAACTTAAAAAGTACTGAATATGTTTAATCAAACACCAGAAAATCATTGGGAAAGTCGCAACGCTTTGATTTCTATATATCCAGGCGCTGGGGGCAAAGACGCTCAAGATTGGGCGATGATGCTTTTAAAAATGTATACGGCTTACGCTAAAAAACAAGGCTTAGGTTTCTATCCCATTGATTTAAAAATTAATGAGTATGGAGGCTTAGATCACGGTTCTTTTCTTTTAAGCGGTCAAAATGTGTATGGCCGATTAAAAGGCGAAGCTGGCGTACATCGTTTAGTAAGAATTTCTCCTTTTTCTTCAGCCAAATTAAGACATACTTCTTTTGCCTTAGTAGAAGTTTTGCCCGAGATATTGGAAAAGGAATTAATTTTAAAAGAAGGGGATCTAGAAATTGAAACATTTCGTTCTTCTGGAGCTGGAGGTCAAAATGTGCAGAAAGTAGAAACAGCAGTAAGAGTAAGGCACAAGGCCACGGGATTAGTAGCAGCCTCACAATCTGAAAGATCACAATTTCAGAACAAAGAAAGAGCCTTATCATTGTTGCGTGCTAAATTAAAACAAATGATGGCTGATGAAAAAGCGCAAACTTTAGAAGAATTAAAAGGTAAAAAAGTGCAGATTGAATGGTCACACCAAATTAGGTCTTATGTCTTAAACCCATATCAAGTAGTCAAAGATCATCGTACAGGTAAAGAAGTGTCTAATGCGCAAGGTGTGTTAGATGGTCATTTAGAAAAATTTATTAATTAATATATGTCTCTAATCCATTTTAAAAACGTTTCTAAGATTTATAACACAGTGGTAGGACCGCTAACTGTTTTAGATAATGTTTCTTTTGAAATAGGAGCAGGGGAATTTGTATCTTTAGTAGGTAAATCAGGGGCTGGTAAAAGTACTTTATTAAGATCGTTAATTGCAGAACTTGCACCTTCAAAAGGTAAAGTTTTTTTTGATGAAAAAGATGTACATAAGATGAAACATCGTGATCTTTGTTTGTTGCGTAGACGTATAGGTATGATTTTTCAAGATTTTAAACTTTTACCTGACAAAACTGCTTTTGAAAATGTAGCTTTTGCTATGGAAGTAGCAGGATATTCTGATAAAAAAATTAGAGAAGATGTACCTGAGGTTATTAAATTAGTAGGTTTGTCTGATAAGATGGCTAATTTCCCCGTGCAATTATCTGCTGGAGAAAAACAAAGAATAGCCATTGCCCGTGCTTTGATTCAAAGACCTGATATTATTGTGGCTGATGAACCCACAGGTAATTTAGACCCAATTAATTCTTGGGATATTATTAAATTATTAGTTAAAATTAATGAATTAGGCACAGCTGTAATTTTAGCTACTCATGTTAAAGAAATTATTAACACTATTGATAAAAGGGTGATTAGTTTGGATAAAGGGCGTATAATAAGAGATGAAGAAAGAGGTAAATATTTGATTTAAAAATATATGATACAAATTATTAGAAGATTGTTTCGTTCCGCTTGGCAAAGTTTTATCAGAAATGGCTGGCTTTCCATAGCTACCATTGTGATTATGGCTTTGAGTATTTTTATTTTTTCTGGAGTATTGTTATTTAATACCGCTTCACGTTTAGCTATTAAAACTATAGAAGACAAAGTGGATATTAGCATATATTTCTTATCAGATACGCCAGAAGAAGATATTTTTAAAATTCAAGAACAGATTAAATCTTTAACTTACGTTTCCGATGCTTCTTACGTTTCCAGCCAGCAAGCTTTAGAAACTTTTACTGAATTACGTCAATCTGATCCTTTAATTGCAAAAGCTTTACAAGAAATAGGAGAGAATCCCTTATCAGCTTCTTTAAACATTAAAACCAATAAAGTTACTGATTATGATGCTTTAGCAACATATATTCAGGAAGCTCCTTTTAAAGATAAATTAATTAGTGTGGATTTTTCTCAGAATCAAAAAGTAATTAGCCGTTTGGGAAACTTAACAAGAGGGTTAAGCGTAGGATCATTATTTCTTAATTTGATTTTAGCTTTGGTAGCCGTGGTTGTTTCTTTCAACACCATTCGTATGGCTATCTATGCTTTAAGAGAAGAAATCTCTATTATGAAATTATCCGGTGCTTCCAATTGGTTTATCCGCGGACCTTTTGTCATTAATGGCATCTTATGCGGGGTAATAGCAGCTGTGTCGGTCTTGATTATATTAATTCCTTTAGTATTATGGTTACATCCTAAAGTTTCAGCTTTTATGCCTGGCTTTAATCTTAATGCTTACTTTTTCGGTCATATCTTTGTAATGTTGGGTTGGCAATTGCTTTTTGGAGCTGTCTTAGGTGCAGTATCAAGCGTTTTAGCCGTGACCAAATATTTAAAGGTTTAAATCATTGGGGGATCGTCTAACGGTAGGACACATCCCTTTGAAGGATGGTATCGGGGTTCGAATCCCTGTCCCCCAGCAAAACAGCTTATTATAGAGGGTAAATATATAAAAATATGTTTTATGTTTTTTTGATATTAAATTAGTATGCGGATTAAATAATTTGAAAGAGAATTAAAAAAGCACCTGTCTGCAGTTTATATATTAACCGCGAGAGAGCCGAAACTCTCACAGATGCATTGTTAGTATAATGCTATTAGAAAATCTGTCAAATTAAAAAGAAGTATATCTTTTGTAATAATTAAAAAAGGCCATCGTCCTAACGGTCGACGCCTTTTTTCTATACCGTACTACTAATATAATAAATAATATTTTTTGTTAAATATAAAGTTGGATGTATGGGTTTATTAATTTATTATACTTAATATGAATTTAATTCCATACAATTTTAAAACCGGATTAACGATGTTCGTTAATCCGGTTCTTTTTGTTTTTATAGACCCCAGAGTTTAGGGTCTACTATCCATTGGTGCCAACCCCAGCGTAGGATTGTTATTTCCTCCCAGCCGGTTAGGCTAAAAGATTGTTGATTGGTTTCTGTCCACCAATCTACTCTATAGCCCTTGATGGCTCCACCGCAATCTAATGCGATGCCATACCTATTACACATGGCGGCATATTTTTTAGAAAAAATAATAGATCCATACGGGATGACGTTTGGATCTACAGCAACTGTACCCCAGTTGGGCACAGTGCCATTGGACGTTCTGGTGGAAGGATCAAAGCCTTCTTCCGCATTATAACCAGTTGCCCAAACAGACATTAATTGCTCTTGGGCTTGTGTTTGTAGTGGCATAGAAAAAATACACAACAAGCATAAGCCTACAATTAAAAATCTTTTCATTTTACTTTCTCCTTTATTTTTTTAAGAACTTTTTAGATTCTATCTTAATTTTACTTTTTTGGCAAGGATTTATATGTTAATTATGGTATAATAATAAGTATTAAATATATATAAATATGATAATTAGAAAACAAATATATCTCGCTTTAATTGTGTTTTTTGTATTTTGTTTTGGATCTTTGGAAGTTTTAGGCAGAGAAAACGTAGATTATTGGTATATTAAAAATTTCGAGATGGAGATGAAAGTAAACACTGATTCTTCTATTTTAATTACAGAAAAAATCTTAGCTGATTGCGGGCAAGCCGTTGATAAACATGGCATTTTTAGAGTAGTGCCAACAGTGACTAAGATACCCAATAAAACTATTAAAACACCAATAAAGTTAATTAGCATTATGGATTTTGATGGTAAATCTTTAAAATACAAGACAATTAAAGATAGTATGCATGATACAATCACTTGGCAGATAGGGGACGCTAATGTAAATGTATCAGGTGAAAATGGATATCAAATTACTTATTTAACCAAAAACGCTTTGTTAACAGATAATCCTGATTTTGATGAATTATATCGTAATTTAAACGGTAATTTTTGGGATATACCTACTGATAATTTTAAAGTTAGGATAATTTTCCCAGAAGGTTTTAAAAAAGATAATAGTCACATATCATATTATACTGGTTATTTGGGAGATGAAAACCAGGATTTAGCAAAATATGAATGGATTACTGATAATGTTTTAGAATTTACATCCTTAGGTATTTTAGAGCCCGGGGAAGGTATTACTGCTTCAGTTTCTTTTCCAAAAGGTTTAATTCAAAAATATCAATCAACTTTTTTTGAAAAGTACGCAGATTATTTTCCATATTTGATATTTCTTCTGCCTTTAATATTGTTAATAATATGTTTTAGGCTTTGGTCAAAATATGGTCGTGATATTGCATGGCGTAAAGTAGTTATTGCTGAATTTGATATTCCTTTTGATCTTAACCCTATTGAAATGGGTGTATTTTTAAATAACGGGAATCTAGGTAAAAATATTATACCAGCAGGTATCGTGAGCTTGGCTGTGAGAAAAATTATTACCATTGAAGAAGTACCTGGCCAATTTATTATCAAATACCGTGATTGGAAATTAAAATTATTGATAGATAAAGAAGAGGTAGAAAAACTAGCATTACCTGAAAAACTATTGATTAAAGAAATTTTTTCACCTCTTTCTAAAAAAGAAGTTTTGATTTCTGATTTAAAACATTTCAAATTTAATGAAAAAGCATCTCAGATTAAAGACCAATTAGTTAAGGATGGTTTTATGGATAAGAAAGCTTTTAGTTATCAAGGCTTAATGGGTGGAGGCATAGCTTTAGTTGTAGTGGCATTTTTCTTATCAGCTTTTATCTTTCGTGATCTTTTAATTCAAATATATCCCGCTTTGATTATTTCTTTTTTTATATTAATACTTTTTAATATTCTTATGCCTAAAAGAACAGAAAAAGGCGCTGAATTAGCTTGGAAAATATCAGGTTTCAAATTATATATGAATGTAGCTGAAAAATACCGTCAGCGTTTTTACGAACAGGAAAATATTTTTGAAAAATTATTACCTTATGCTATTTTGTTTGGTATGACCAAACAATGGATTAACAAAATGAAAATTATCTATGGTCAGGAATATGTTAATTCATATCATCCGGTTTGGTTTGTCATGGCAGCTGGCTCTAATTTTAATTCTTTTGATTCTTTAAATTCTGCTATTAGCAATATATCTACTAGTATTTCTAGCTCAGTAGGTAGTAGATCTGGGGCTTCAGGAGGCGGATTTTCTGGAGGAGGTGGCGGTGGAGGAGGCGGAGGTGGTTGGTAATTTTATATATGTCATTTAAAATTTGGAAACATATTTTTTTTAAGATTATATTAATTTTATTAATAGTTGTTTTTTTGTCTTGTGCGTTTATATTTCTTAGAAGTTATTTGTTTTTGAAAAAAGATTTAACGATTAATAACGCTCTTGTAACTTTAGAAATTAATAAAGGCGAAAACTGGCAAACTGTTTCTGATAAATTAAAGATATCAGGGGTTGTTGATAATACTTTATTTTTTAAAATAGCTGTATTGATTCATGGTAGTAAGAATAAATTAAAAGCTGGGGATTATAATATATCTGTAAAAATGCCCATTGTTTCTTTAATTGATTTATTAATTAAGGGGTCTGTAAAAGATATTAATTTTACTATTAAGGAAGGTTGGACTTTAAAAGACATATCTAGGGAGTTAGAAAGGTTGGGTTTGCCTAAAAGAGACGCATTTTATCGTTTAACAGGTTGGCCAAATATAAATTACATTGATTATCCCCAAGAGGTATCTTTAAAAGATTTTTCTGTTGATTTTGTTTTTTTAAAAGACAAACCACCTTTAGCTAATTTAGAAGGGTATTTGTTTCCTGATACGTATATGGTTTCTTCTGGTTTAAACAATCAAGGATTAGAAGGGGTAATTAAACTTATGCTAGCTAATTTTGATAATCATTGGGAAAAATTAAATTTTTCAAAATCTGATCATACTGTGTTTGAAATAGTGATTGTAGCCTCTCTTTTAGAAAAAGAAGTAACGGGCTTGGAAGATAAAAGAAAAGTTTCTGGGATTATATGGAAAAGATTAAAAGAAAATATTCCTTTGGAATTAGATAGTGCTTTGTTTTATGATTTACAATCAGCGGGAAAAGATTTGTCTTGGGAAGACAAGATGTCTAATTCTTTGTATAACGTATACAAAAATGTTGGCTTGCCTTTAGGTCCCATTTGCAACCCAGGGGAAGAAAGCCTAGAAGCAGCTTTAAATCCGCAAAGTACTGATTATTATTACTTTCTAACCACAGAAGATGGTAGGGTTATTTATAGTAAAAACTTAAAAGAACACAATATTGCTAAAGAGAAATATCTATAGTATAATATTTATATAAATTAAGGTTTTAAAAATTAATTAATTTAAAAATATATGGCAGAAATACGAAAAAAGATTAGTCTTTTAAAAGTGTTAGGCTTGTTTTTTTCAATTATTTTGATAGGGTTGGCTTTTACTTTTTGGCCTAAGCCGGTAAAAATCAATGTTGCCTATACTAAGGTATATCGTTTGGTAGAAGAAAAAATTTCTCAAAATGCAGCTATTCAAATTAATTTACCTAAAAGCATTAAGTTTTCTCCAGAAATGGCTCAAGCAGTCAGTTTTCAACCTGAAATATTGGGAAAATGGGTAGCTAGCACAACGCAGAATCAATTAATTTATCAACCTAAAGATCCTTTAGTTTTAAATCATTATTATCAAGCAACTTTAGCTTTAGCAGAAAACAATAAAATTAGTGCTGATTTTATGGTGGTTGAAGATCCTGCTATTATTGCAATTTTTCCTAATAAAGATTCTGAAGCTAACGAATATTCTGATATTACCATAGTGTTTAATAGACCCATGGTACCTTTAACAACTTTGTCTGTTTCCGAGGCCAAGGATTTACCCGTAGAGATTACACCAAAAACAGAGGGGCATTATAAATGGATCACAACTAGTAATTTGAAATTTATTCCTAAAGAAAGATTATTAAGATCTTCAAATTATAAGGTCACAATAAAATCTGGTTTAGTTTCCATGGATAATCTTTCTTTGAAAGGTGCAGAAGTTCAGTTTCAAACAAGACCTTTAAGATATATAGATTTAGAGCAGAATACAGCTGCATATAATCAGCCTATCATTTTAAAATTTAATCAACCAGTTGATTTAGAAAAAATCAAAAAGGAAATTGCAGTAACCAGAATTACTTCAAGCTTAAGTTTAACTCCACCTATGCCAGGTCAAAAACCAGTAACACCTACTGGAGAATCAGTACCAGTTTTAATACAATATAGATCGTTAGATGAAAATGAAAAAATTGGTAAAAATAATGTTTCTGCTAATCCATCTTTTGGTTGGCTAAACAATCTTACGGCAGCTTTAAAATTAAATTTCTTACCATCTGCTTCTAACCAGAATGGTACGGTGGATAAAACTACTTTAGAGATATATGGATTAAAAGATAGATTTGGCAGAGCAAAAATGTGGGATGCTAATAATAATTATAAATTAGTTATTAATAAGGCCTATCCCGAAGAAGGTGATATTATTTTAAATGAATCAAGACAAATAGCTTTTAATGTTACTGATGTGGTTAGCTCTGTTAGCGCGGAATCAGACAGAACATCATATGCCCAAAGTGATTTCTTTGATCCCAAAGGCAAACTTTGGATTTCTTTTTATGAAGATATGGATTTGAATGCTATGAGGATTAACTCTGCACATTTAAAAGAAACAGGGTATGGTGAAAAATGCAAAGACGCT
>JAPLYJ010000002.1 GCA_026395655.1 Candidatus Parcubacteria bacterium | reverse complement strand
TCATCTTTAGAAGCGTTATTTAACATTTCAGGTAAATCTAAGGGAATATCTGATAAGATGCCTTCTGCTTCTAAATGACTTAATAAATTTTTAGTTTTATCACTTTCATCTCCTACCATCATGGTAACAAATTTAAGAGCACCACCTAACAAGGATATACTTTGTTTTTGTTGTAGATTAGCAGTATCGGGTGTTGTTGTATCTAAACCTTGTTTTTGTTGAGGATTAACGGTATCGGGTGTTGTTGTATCTAAACTTTGACTTGGTTGAGGTTCTGGTTTGGGAGTGGTTTTAGGGCTGGATTTTTTAGGAGGTTTATCGGGATCATCGGGATTTGTAATCTTTGGGGTTCTTTTTCTTGGTGGTTTAGATTCATTCCCTAGCATATTAATATTAACATTAACAATACCAGAACCATCATTAGCTATAGTCAATTTTTGTTCATTTGGTTTTTGTGGTGGTTTTTCGGGTTCTGGAGAAGGTGACTTTGGCGTGAGTGATTCAAAACTCATATTTTTAATAATTAATTATTAGCAATAATAATAACACGACGTAATTAAAACAGCAACTTATACAGTCGCTGTTTTAATTTTTTATTACTTCTTAGTCTTAACCGTTTGATCTATTAAACCATATGCCTTGGCTTCATCTGCTGTTAACCAGAAATCTCTATCAGTGTCAGCTTCAATCTTTTTTAAAGGCTTATTGGTATGATGAGCCAGTATCTGATTGATTTTAGCTTTGGTTTTGATAATTTGCTTGGCTGTAATTTCAATTTCAGAAGCCTGACCCCCAGCTTCACCCATGACTTGATGCAAGAGCAATTCAGCATTAGGCAAGCTAAAACGTTTACCTTTGGCCCCAGCTGCTAGTAGGAGCGCTGCGGCTGAAGCAGCTAAACCAATACAAATGGTAGAAACGTCAGCTTTGACATATTGCATGGTATCATAAACTGCTAAAGCAGCTGAAACAGAGCCTCCTGGGCTATTAATGTATAACTTAATATCTTTATGTTGATCTTCATGATCTAAAAAGAGTAATTGGGCAATGACTGTATTAGCCATGTTATCATCGATGGGTCCGCCTAAAAAAATGATACGCTCTTTTAAAAGCCTTGAGTAGATATCATAGACACGTTCTCCTAAACTAGTTTTTTCTATTACTGTAGGAACTAAAACCATATATTTATTTATTTTTCTTTATTTTCTAAAAAAGCAAAAACTTTTTCATTACGCAGCGCACCTTTAATATATTCTTTCAAATTTTCGCTGTCAAATTCTCCTTTGTGCCCTTCTTGACGTGCTTTTTCTACAATTTTTTTAGTTTCTTCTTGAATTTCTTCATCAGAGACAGGTATTTCTTGTGAGATACCAATTTGTTTAAGCATGAGAGCGGATTTAATTCTTTTTTCAGCTTGTTCTTTAAACCCTATTCTGATTTCAGCTTCTGTTTTTTTGATTTGCAAGAGATAATCTTCAAAAGATAGACCTGCTTCTTCGCTAGTCATTTTTAATTCGTCAATCATTTTATCAGTTTCATGGACTATCAAACTATCAGGTATTTCTATCTTAGTTTGTTTTAAGAGAGCTTCTATTATATTCATCCTATTCTCTGATTTTGTTTTTTCTTCTTTTTCTTGTAAGACTCCTGTTTCAATACTGTTTTTTAATTTTTCTAAATTTTCAAAATTACCTAAAGACTTTGCAAATTGATCATTGATTTCTGGCAAAATTCTTTCTTGAATTTTATTAATAGTAATTTTAAAATTTAAAGTTTGTCCTCGCATATTTTCATATGGCCAATTTTCAGGAGCTGTTAGGGTAAATTCTTTAACTGCATCAGCGGTTTCATTAATAATTTGTTCTTCAAACCCAGGTAAGAATTTTCCTTCTCCTAAAATAAAGAGATAGTTTTTGGCAGAACCATGTTCAACAGGTATACCATTAAATTTAGTTTCAAAATCAATTTCTACAGCGTCTCCAGTTTTGGCTGGTCGTGTTATCTCTTTTAATTGAGCTCTTGATTTTTG
>JAPLYJ010000061.1 GCA_026395655.1 Candidatus Parcubacteria bacterium | reverse complement strand
ATTGCCGACACCTACAATACTTATATTCGCGGGCGTATAATGCGCGTCATAGTATGACTGCAATTCTTTCTGTGTGATTAATCCAATAGATTCCGGATTTCCTAGTGGCCGCGTAAATCGTCCTAACCAGGAATCTGAATAGAGCGCCCTGTGCTTCTGCATATCCAAATCAAATTGGAATTTGGCTGGATATGCGCAATGAAATTCATTTATTATTATTTTGCGTTCTCGCTCTATAAAATTTTTGAGCTTGGCTGAAATTAGCATATGCCCGAACATAGAAAAAGCTTTGGCGAGGATGTTTTTTAACGCCGGTAAGAAAAAACGATAGTGGGCATAAGGATATCCAGTTGCACCGAAATCCACCATCCCACCATATTTTTCAAAAAAGGTATTCATTTCTTTTTTTGGGATATTGGCATTTTCTGAAACAAGATGTTCCACAAAATGTGCTAATCCTTCAAATCCGATTGGATCATGTTCTGCGCCTGAGTGGACCAAGATACCAATAGCTTCCCATGGGCGGTTAGGCCAGCGTAAAGCGTGTATAGCCAATCCATTCGGTAGGGTTGTTTTTTTAAAATCTGCATATGGATCAAACATGACGTTCTCCTCTCTATTTTTTTGTTAAAGATCTTAATTTATTATTAATGTTATAATAAAAAAGCACATTTATGTCAACTATTTAATTTTTTAGAGAAAAGATAAGATAGGCTAATTTTTAAAAATTTTAGTAAAATAAATTAAAGTGGGGTAGAATGATTGGGTTATGAAAATTGCTATTATCTCAGACACACATGATAATTTAGTTACTTTGGGAAAAGCTTTATTGTGGTGCAAAAAAAATAGTGTAGCAGAATTAATCCATTGCGGAGACGTTTGCTACCCTAAGACACTTTTAATGATGAGTAAATCTTTTAAAGGTAAAATACATCTGGTATTTGGTAACGGTGATTTTGAAAAAGATGAGATGGAAGTTTTAAAAAAGAAAGGTAAAATAAAAAATATTATTTTCTATAATTCTTTTGGAGAAATAATAATAGATAATCAAAAAATTTATTTCATTCACAAACCAGACAAAGAATTATTTGAAAATTTATCGCACGAAAAAAAATATATTTTTTATGGACATACGCATATGCCTGATTTAAAAAAATTGAATAATTGTTTATTGGTTAACCCAGGCAATATTGCTGGTATATCATATCGCCCTTCTTTTGCGGTTTGGGACACTTTATCAGACAGTCTTTCTCTAAAAATCTTAGATCAATTGATTTAATTTTTTTGTTATTTTTGATATAATATATGTAGCAGTTTGATATTTTAAAAGTCGGACTGACTAGAAAGGAGAGTGAGGTGATAACAAGAGTCTCTCAGATTGTATTTAGAGATATTTTTCCGGTCTGTTTTGGCAATTATGACAAGACTAAGAGTGCTTGTTGCAATTGTGTTAGAGGCAGACTCAACCCTGACATCGAGCCGTATTTATTAAAAACCGAAGCTTTTATCAAAAAGCATCGGAGAGACAAACTTATTTTGGAAGCAGCTACCAGTTTTGACTGCAAATTGGGAACAGATGCTGATATTAAAAAGTTTGTTAAAAGATACATGATTTGTTCTCAACGAAAAGTAGCTGCGATAATAGGAGGATATTAATGGATGATAATTGGTTATAAAAAAACCGTCAGTAGACATTACTGGCGGTTTTTCATCTAAAACTTTTTTATTTAGCAAAAGCTAAATATCCAGGTACGATTATATTGATTCCAGGAACCAATAATAATAATCCCCACCAAGTTGGTTTGTTAACTTTCTTGGCAATTTCCATCCAGAGAAGAATGAAGATGACAAGATTTACTCCGGGAATTAGTAAAAGAATAAACCACCAAACAGGTTTACCTGATATTTGAACCATTAAAAATAAATTGAGTATAGGCACCCAAGCGAACCAACTATTATCTGTATTGGTTTTTTTGGCAATAGTTTGTAGGCTAAAACCAATATAGATATAGACGGCGATTGAGAGAATGGGAATAATTAATGCAAAAATAGGACCGAGAAAAGCTAATGCAAAAATAGGTCCAAAATTTGTTGTGGCAGTAAATAGGTCCAAAATTTGTTGTGGCAGTAAAATCCATTTAATTATTTATTTTTTTTAATATTTTAAATATGTAACCGACCTTTGAAATATTAGAAAAGTTACTCTGTCTATTATACAGGATATGTTTGAATATTAGCAAATGAAAAAAATCTTAAGGTGTGTTGCAAAGATCGTATTTAATCAATTTAACATCTTCGTTTGGACAAAAACTATACCATCCTTCTGATTTAGTATTTATCGAATCACATTTAATTTCGCAAAGTGAACAAGGATTTAATACAATTAAATTTTGTTCTTTTTCATATATTTGGTACCACCCTTCAGATTCAGTATTGGGAAATAAACATTGTATTTTACCGCAAAGCTTTTGGTCACATATTTTAAAAGGTGGTAAAGAAGGAGCTGCACTAATGCTAGGAATTGGTTGCTCTAAACTTTCTTGTTTCTTTTTATTTCCTGTTGTTTTGATATCTACCGATAAGGCGGGAGGACTTGCAGCAACAGAGGGATTAATATTTTTTGTTGTATTAGCCGCTATTTGTTTATTAATTTGGCGGTATTGGTTATCAATATTAGATAGTTTCTGGTTTAATGAAATATCTGATATTTTTCCTTTAGCCATATTTAAATGCTCGTCTAAATTTAAAAAAGCAATATCTAGATTTTGATTGTTAGATGTTCTTTGTATTTCATTAATTCTTTTTTGAGCCAAAGCTAAATGTATTTTAGTTTTAGTTTCAGGATTAGCTAGAATTAAAGGAATATTTTCTGAAGCTAATTTAATAGGGTAGAGAATATCCCCAGGTAGAGATGTTTGTGAAAAAGCAGTTAATCCGCCAGAGACAATTAAAAAAATGAATATACTAATGTAGACAGGAGCTAATCTTAATTTTGTAGCAAAATTATATTTTATTTCTTTATTTAAAACAGGGGGATTTTCTTTAATATAATTTGATAAATCGTTTTTTAAAGTTTTTAAATACGGCTCGGCTAAAGGAGTTTGACGTATCTGTTTAAAAATATTTTTAAGATTAATGTTCATCTTGGCGTATTTTTTCTTTAAGCATTTTTAAAGCGCGATGAGTAAGAGTATAAATGTTAGCTAAAGAATATCCTGTGATTTTTTTTATCTCTAAAACATTTAACTCGTCTATATATCGGTAGGTGATAATTTGGCGGTAAGCTTCCGGTAAAGTAGGAATGATTTTTAAAACATATTCACATTCAAAGCTTAAATGGAAACTTTCTAAAAAATCAGAGCTATCTGTGGCTGGCTCTTCTGTCAGATCTTCTATTGATACTTCCTTGTGTCTTGAGATGAGCTACACGGTAAATAAAATTTTTAATATTTTCAATTTTGTTTCCTTCCCTAAGATACCTCCAGGTTTTTAAAAAGGTTTCTGACGTAAGATCTTGTGCAGTTTGGCTGTTATTCACCCTGAAAAAGATATGTTTGTAGATTTTAGAAGAATATTGAGTATAAGCTTCTAAAAACATTTTTTCTAAGTTAATTTCTTTCATAATATATGACTATAAATAGGGGATAATCTTTCACTTTCTGAGCCTTTTACCGTGAAAAGTCAAATGAATCTGTTGTAGCTCTTTATCTGTTAGGTGAGTGTACACCTGAGTGGTGGTAATGGAAGCATGGCCTAACATGATTTGGACAGAACGTAAATCAGCTCCGTTTTGAAGTAAATCAGTGGCAAAAGCATGTCTTAAAGTATGGGGTACCATTTTTTTCATGATACCAGTAGCTAAAGCATATTTTTTTACTATCCTTTCTATAGATCTAGGACTGAGCCTTAAACTCTCTTTTATCTTTTTAGATCGAGATATATTAACAAACAAAGGTTCTTCAATATCTAATCTTTTTTCTAAATATGTTGATATGCTTTTTTTAGCTCTTTCTGAAAGAAAAACTACTCTGATTTTTCCGCCTTTGCCTTTAACGGAGAATTCTCCTCTTTTTAAATTAATATTATCTCTATTAAGTTTGCATAATTCAGAAACACGCAAGCCTGTGGAAAAAAAAGTTTCTAAGATAGCTTTATCTCTTTTGCCTGGTAATGTATTGGTATCAGGGGCAGATAGCAATCTATTCAATTCTTCTATGCTAATTAGATCTAATTCTCTGGAAGGAATTTTAGGTAATTCTATTTTTTCCGCTGCTAAAGTTTTGATATCTCTTCTAGTAAGATATTTTAAAAAACTACGTAGCGCAATAATATGGTACGCCTGAGTATTTCTTTTAAGAATTTCATCATCTGAATTTTTTTGACGATTGAGCCAAAGACGATATTTTCTTACATTGTCATTATTAATATAAGAAGCATCTAAAGAGGTAGCAGATTTGTTTGTTTCATTTTCTAACCAAAAAACAAAACGTTTTAAATAACGAGCATAATTTTCTCGCGTTTTAGGTGAACGGTTTTTCTCTATTTCTAGATAATCTAGAAAATCTTTAATGAGTTGATTTAATATCATATATATGTCGCACAATATTTATTATACCTTTCCTTTTTAAAATCACAAGGATGGCTTTTAAGAAAGTTTTCTGATATAATATATTTAATAACTTAAAAAAATATATGTCCTCTAAAAATTTTTTACATTCCAAGTTTTTTACCTCCAAAAAGGTTAATTGGAAGAGAGTTTCTATCGTTACCATGATATTAGCTGTTTTATGGTTTCTAGCCCTGTCTTTTTGGGTCTATTGGGTGTTTAATTTAGCATATCCTAGTGTTTTAGTTTAGAATTTGCCATCTTTAATCGTTTGTGTTATACTGCTTTAAAGAAAAGATATATAAAATATAAATATGTTAGCTAAACAAACAAAAAACAAGATTATAACGAAGTACAAGACGCATGTTAAAGATACTGGCTCTCCGGAGGTCCAAGTAGCGCTTTTATCTAAGTCTATATCAGAATTAGCTGCTCATTTAAAGAAAAATCCTAAAGACATTCATTCTCGTAAGGGTCTTTTAGGTATGGTGTCTAGAAGAAAAAAACTCTTAGATTTCTTGAAAAAAGAATCTATGCGTCGCCATAATAGTTTGGTTAAAAAACTCAAAATTTAAATATGATCATCAAGCATAAAAGCCAACGTGTGGCTGTCTTGGTGGATGTTCAAAATTTATACCATTCAGCTAAAAATTTATATTCAGCCAGGGTAAATTTTGAAAATCTACTTAAAGAAACAGTGTGTAACCGTCAATTGATTAGAGCTATTGCCTATGTTGTTAAATCAGATGAGCCTGGGGAGGCTTCTTTTTTTGATGCTTTAACTCGTAGTGGTTGGGAGCTTAGATCAAAAGATTTACAAATATATCCTGATGGTTTGAAAAAAGCTGATTGGGATGTTGGTATGGCTGTTGATGCTATCAGATTAAGCAATGTAGTTGATGCTATTGTATTAGTAACTGGTGATGGAGATTTCATTCCTTTGTTAGAACATTTACGAGCTATAGGTAGACAAGTAGAGTTAGCTGCTTTTTCTAAAACAGCTTCTACTAAATTAAAAGAATTAGCTGATGACTTTTTAGACTTAGATTCTAAGCCAGATGTGTTTTTGATTAGAGGCAATGTAAACCGATTCAAGCTTAGAAAGATTTTACCAATATAAATAAAAATTAAAAAATATGGAGAAAAAAGAATACAGTCTGGAATTAGACGGTAAAAATATCGTGGTTGAATTTTCCCGCTTAGCAGAACAAGCTAACGGATCAGTACTAGTAAAGATGGATCAAACCATTGTTTTAGCTACTGCTGTCATGGGTCAGCAAGATAGATTGGAAATTGACTATATGCCTCTTTCTGTTGAATACGAAGAAAAATATTATGCTGCTGGTAAAATATATGGCAGCCGTTTTGTTAGAAGAGAATCTCGACCTAGCGAAAATGCTATTTTAACTGGCAGACTCATTGATCGTACTTTAAGACCATTATTTAATCAAAAATTAAGAAGAGATATCCAAGTGGTAGTGACTTGTTTGTCTATAGATGAGAAAAATGATCCTGATATTATTGGTATTTTAGCAGCTTCTTTGTCTCTTTTAAATTCTGATATTAGTTGGGGAGGCCCTGTAGCTGGAGTAAGAGTAGGTTGGAACCAAGAAAAAGGATTTTTAATTAATCCTCAATATTCCGACAGGGAAGGATTGTCTTTAGAAATAGTAGCTTCTGGTACAGAAACAAAGATAAATATGATTGAAACTCAAGCTAAAGAAGTTTCTGAAGATATTATTGAACAAGGTTTAGCTTTAGCTCAAGAGAAAATTAAAAAATTAGTTGATTTCCAAAATCAGATTGCTAAAGAAATGGCTAAAGAGAAAAAAGAAATGCAATTTGTTTCAATAGACAGCAAATTAGAAGAATATGTTAAACATTTTCTTTCTGATAAATTAGAGACAGCTGTTTACGCTGGTAACAAAAAATCCATGAATTTAAGTTTATCTGCTTTAGATGATTTACTTTACAAAGAATTATTAAGCAATAGTTTTACAGATCGTGATTTTAAAATTGCCAAGATGATCGTTGAGGAAGAAATTGATAAATTGGTGCATAAGAATATTTTAGATTCTGACAAAAGACCTGATGGTAGAAAATTAGACGAAGTAAGAACATTAGATATTATGATTGATGTTTTACCTAGGGCTCATGGTTCAGCTTTGTTTATGAGGGGTACTACCCAAGCTCTTTCTGTTATTACATTGGGATCTACTGGAGATGTTTTAACTATTCAAGGTATGGAAGTCACTGGTACAAAAAGATTTATGCATCATTATAACTTTCCTCCTTTCTGTTCTGGAGAAACAGGTCGTTTAGGTTCTCCGGGACGCAGAGAAATTGGTCATGGTGCTTTAGCAGAAAAAGCTTTGATACCTATGATTCCAGAAAAAGAAGTTTTTCCATATACCATTAGAGCAGTAACAGAAATTTTATCTTCCAATGGTTCTACTTCCATGGCTTCAGCTTGTGCTACTAGTCTTTCATTGATGGCAGCTGGCGTGCCTATCAAAGAACCAGTGGCAGGTATTGCTATGGGATTAATGAGTGATGAAACTAGATACAAAATTTTAACAGATATTCAGGGACCAGAAGATCATTTTGGAGACATGGATTGCAAGGTAGCTGGTACAAAAAATGGAATTACAGCCATGCAAATGGATGTAAAAATTTCAGGTGTAACTCCTAAGATTATCAGGGAGGTCATGGAACAATCTAAAAAAGCTCGTTTAGAGATTTTAGAAAAAATGAAAGCAGTAATATCTGAACCAAGAAAAGAAATGTCTTCATTTGCTCCTAGAATTACTACAATGGAAATTGATCCTTCAAAGATTGGTGGAGTAATTGGTGCTGGTGGTAAAACTATCAACCAGATTATTGCTGATACAGGTGTAGCTATAGATATAGAAGACACAGGTTTGGTATATATTACTAGCCCAGACGAAGAATCTTCTTTAAAAGCTAAAAAAATTATTGAAGAAATTGTTAGAGAATATAAAGTAGGCGATATTATTGATGGTAAGGTATCTCAGATTAAAGAATTCGGAGCTATTATAGATATTAATCCTTGGCAAGATGGATTATTGCATATTTCAGAAATGGCCAATTATCGTGTTAACAAAGTAGAAGATGTAGTAAAGATAGATGATGTTTTGAAATTAAAAATTACTAAAATAGAAAATGGTCGCTTGGGTTTGTCTTTAAAAGCCATGCAACCAGGATATGAAGAAAAACCTAGCTATCCTAAACCGCGTTTTGATCGTAGAACACCTCGTCGATAAGAGAAAAACTCCAGT
>JAPLYJ010000068.1 GCA_026395655.1 Candidatus Parcubacteria bacterium | reverse complement strand
CGGGGATATGACTCTAAGACAGAATAACCCCGATCAACGCAGGTTTCAAAATTAGTAACAACAGGTACTCTACTGACGTACTCTTTTTTATTAAATATCGTAAAATACGCTACTATCCCTATCAAAACCATTAACGCTAACAAAAAAAGAATATTTTTTTTAATCATATGAATAATTTAATTAATTTGATTTAAAACTTGATCCATGCCTTGGTCTACCCCAAAGTTTAACAATGTTTGAAAAATGTTAGTATCTAACAAATATCCACCTACCGTTGCTTGTGTTTTACCTAAAAAAGCACCTAAATCAAAATTAATTTTAAAGGCAATAAAGATAATTTCTAAAATAAAAACAGCCAATAGAATCCAGGAAGCCCATCTAGTAGATTTCCCTTCAGTACGATAGACCTCATATATAACCGTAGGTAAAACCATTAAAACTAAAATCAATGGGTCATTTTTAATAAAACCAATCACAATACCAATAACAGCGATTATCGTTAAAATCGTACAAATAAGAGTTGCGTATTTAGTAGGTTTAGCCATATATCTTTATAGATTGCCTATATCTAATCATAGAATAATTTAAAGATAATGTATAGCCTAAATAATAAAAACCACTCTCGTATAAAAATTAAATCTGTTAATCTTTAATATCTTGCTTTAAATTAAATATTGAATTAAAATATACAATAATGATTCCTGTAGAGAATATTAACAATCTTTTTACTACCATTAACAAAATCAATATTCCTTTGATTCTTTTTGGCATTATCATCTTTTTCTACCTTTGGTACGTTTTCTCAATCTTATATCATTTAATCCGCTTTGGTATTGGTACCCATCCTAAAATGATAGCTCTAATTTTTTTTGTAGGTTCCATCATTTTGGTAGCCATCTGTTTTATTACATACTTTAGTATCTCATGGGCAGATTTAATTAATCAAATATCAAATCTCATTAACCAATTCTCATATGACCAAAACTAACTCAATTTTTAATAGCTCTTCAAATACTTTTGAAAAACAAATCCCTGGGGAAATAGTAATTTTTAGTACCCGTAAACATTGGTTTAACATCTTTGGACCCTGTTTTCTTTTTGCCCTGTTAGCCCTCATCCCATTTTTTTGCTATCACTTCATTAGCTCTCTAAGTTTTTATAATATCATCTCCCCTCTTTTGAATTTCTTAGTTATATTATATTACCTAATCATCTGGAATATTTTTTTCTATAATATGATGATTTATTTTTTAAACACCTTAATCATCACTGATATGCGTATTATTGAAAACGAACAAAAGGGACTTTTTAATCATACTGTTAATGAGTTGGAGCTTTCTAAAGTTCAAGACATCTCTGTATATACCATTGGACCTTTAGCTACTTTTCTAGATTTTGGTGATATCAATGTTCAAAGCGCTGGAGCTGTAGAAAAATTCCTTTTTGATTGTTTACCCCATCCCAAAAAAATCAAAGAAATCATCATGAGTGCTAGAGAAAAATGTCATTTAAAATCACCAATATAAGATATATCTAAAATCAAAAAACGCGGTATACATGATATCGCGTTTTTTTGATTCAATCTTTCCTTAACCTAACTACATTTCCCGTTATATAAATCCCAGACATCACAAGTAGTACCTTTTTTAGTAACACAAGTACCTTGCTCTATCTCTTGCTTACCATCAGTAATGGTATATACACCACCAGTAATGGCACAATACACTGCAGCTTCTGTAATATACCCAGTAATTTTTAAACCATTCATGGGACATTCTCCTCTCATCAAAGCCCATTCTTCACATTGTCTGTTGTCTCCAAAAATACAAACACCATATTCTCCGCCATCACCTCTTTTAGTAATGGTTAATGTCCCTCCGTTTTCTTGACAATAGGTAGAAGCAGGATTAGCTATTCCAGTAGTAGATGTAACATTTACAGGTGAACTTTCAACACAAGGTTCTTCAAATTCTCTTAAACATTTTTGTTTTGCTTCACACCATGAATATCCTGCGGTAGCAATACAACCATGAATATCCTTATCTCCTCCTACTAAATTATTTGCTTTTTTGGTTTCCACATATGAAAAAATACCCAAACCTATCAAAATCGCAATAGCTAACAACATGACTCCTGTCCCTTTTTGTTTAAAAAACATTTATTTTTTTAATTTTAATTAAGACCTTTATTAAGATCTATCATATCATGTATTTTAAAATATGTTAAGTCAAAAACCCGCCAGCTTGAAGTTCCCACAATCTTTTATACACACTACTTTTCTCATCAAGTAATTCTTGGTGAGAACCTTCTTCTAAAATTTTACCCTGATCTAAAACAACAATACGATCCATCTGTCTAATGGTAGACAAACGATGAGCAATGACTAAAACTGTTTTGTTTTTCATTAAAGAAGCAATGGCTTTTTGGATATAGATTTCAGATTCTGAATCTAAGCTAGAAGTAGCTTCATCTAAAACTAAAATAGGAGCATTGTATAAAATAGCCCTAGCGATAGCGACACGCTGACGTTCACCTCCAGATAATTTAATTCCTCTTTCTCCTACTAAAGTATCATACCCTTCTGGTAATTCAGAAATAAAATCATGGCAATATGCTGCCTTAGACGCTTTTAACATTTCTTCTTCAGAAGCTTCAGGTCTCCCATATAAGATGTTTTCTCTTAAAGAACGATGAAACAAAATAGGATCCTGGGGTACAATAGCTACGTTTGACCTTAAGCTTTCTTGACTGATTGAAAAAATATTTTGATTGTCTATCAAAATCTTCCCACTTTCAATATCGTATAATCTTAAAAGTAATTTTACCAAAGTGGTTTTACCTGAACCTGAAGAACCAATCAAAGCTACTCTTTCTTTGCTATCAATTTTTAAATTAAATTTATTTAAGACTTTTCGAGTACGATTGTAACAAAAATCAACATTGTCAAAAACAACTTCTCCGGCAGAAACTTTTAATTCTTTAACATTATGTACGTCCATTATTTCGTGAGGCGTATCTAAAATCACAGTCATTTCTTCTGCACCAGAAAGATCTTCGTAAGTCCGTCTTAAGCTACGTCCAAAATCAAAGACACGCATAAAGATATTAAGTAAATATGCTTGAAGCAAAACAAAATCACCAATGGTAATACTACCAGTTGACCATAATCTGATAGCCAAATACAGCATACCTAATTCCAAAGCTACCATTAATAACCCTAAAATAGCATCAAAGGTAGTGCCCAAGTTCCAACTGAATAATCTTAATTTTCTTACTTTTTCCGTAGCCTCCCAATATCTTTTTTTCTCTCTGTGATATCCAGTAAAAAATTTAATGGTAGCATTATTCGTGATGGTATCAGCTAAAAGTCCGGTAGAAGCTGTTTCCGCCTCATTTCTTTTGATATCATATTTCATCTTGTAATTAGTAAAAATCATATTGATAATCAAAAAAACAATTGTCCAGATAACAATACCTAAGGCTAGATATTGATTAGTTTGATACAAGACAACGGTAATAACAATAATATTCAACATTAAAGGGAAAAAATCAAAAATAAAACGGTCAGCAATGTTTTCAAAAGAATTTACAAACCATTTTGCTTTTTTTACCAATGACCCAGAAAAACTATTGCTGAAAAAACCATAAGAATGTTTATGCAAATATGAAAAACATAAGTTAGCTAAATCAGCTAATATTTGAGATTGAAAACGTATAGTAGCAAAACTACATATTCTCCAAAAAAGCCATTCAATTAATTTTAAGATAGCTAAAATTAATAAAATAAATAACAAGCTTTTTATTAACAACATTTTGTCACCAGAACCATCAGCTAAAAAATTAAAGAATTTTTTGTAATAAATAGGGTAAATAACACCTACTGCTGATGCAGCCATAGCAAATATTAAGGCTAACAAACCAGACCAAGGCCTTTGGCGTGAAGCTTTCAAATATATTTGAAAAGTTTTTTTAGTATTGTATTTCATATATTTTTTTAAGAAAAAAAGCAGACATTCTAGATGCCTGCTTGAATATGATAATTAATTTTTGGATTATGTGATCGGAGCATATATTTCTGTTTCAATTTCCGACGGAGCTACCGTACTGGGATCATTGATATATACTTCTCTCATAGGTCCAACGATTTGCTTGTTATTGGCTGTTAACCAAGCAAAAAGCTTATCATAAGCAAGTTGGCATTCATTATGGGGTCCTCTGTGAATAATTTTAGCCATTTGTCCTCCAGATAACTCATAGTATTTAACTCTATCTGTTTCAGGCATAGCTTCTCTTACTGGCAAAACTACTTCCACATCAGCAGTTTCATTTAAATTATTAACTTCAACTAAATCTTTTTCATGACAGACAAAAATGGGAGCACCTGAGATAATCTGTTCTTTACCTTGTAAATATTGATATAATTCACCAATCAAAGCAGGAATCATCTTAAATGAG
>JAPLYJ010000043.1 GCA_026395655.1 Candidatus Parcubacteria bacterium | reverse complement strand
CATTGCAGGTTTGATATCGGCAGGTTGTCACGTTAGCCCTTTTTCTGATTCTGATATTGTCATGAGCACTACTCATAAAACATTAGCTGGGCCCAGAGGCGCAATTATTTTTAGCAAATTACCTTTATCTGAAAAAATAGACAAAGCTGTCTTTCCTGGTGTTCAAGGTGGTCCGCATAATAATGCGATAGCTGCCAAAGCTAATATGGCTTTAGAAATACAAAAAGCTAATTTTAAAAAATATCAAAGACAAATTGTTAAAAATGCTAAAGTTTTAGCAGAATCATTGACAAAACAAGGATTTGATTTGTTAACAAAGGGGACAGACAATCATTTAATGCTTATTGATTTGAGAAAAACAGGGTTAAGTGGTAAAGAAGCTGAAATCTTATTGGAAAAAACAGGTATTTTAGCCAATCGTAATTCTATAGTAGGGGATATCAAACCATATTTGCCTTCTGGCTTGCGTTTAGGTACGCCGCTTTTAACCAAAAGAGGTATGAAAGAAAAAGAAATGAAATTAATTTCAGATTTGATATATAGGGTTTTAATTAAAAAAGAATCAATTTTAAGAATCAGAAAAGAAGTATTAGATTTGTGTAAAAAGTTTCCCATAAAATATTAGAATCTAAAAATGGCAGAGGGAAAAGAAACAGATAGCATGAAAACATCTTATCGTGTTTTGCGTTTTTTGCATGGCGTACGTAAAGCGAGTTTTGAAGAGATCGGTTCTCATTTAAAAAAACATATTGTATTTAAGAAGCGCTCGCTTTCAGCTATTTTAAATCGTTTAAAAACTTTAGGTCTAATAGATACTCAAGGACCTAATAGAATCGCTTATTGGAAACTAACAGACAAAGGACGTATTAAATTAAATCAATTAGAAGAAGAAAATTTTTGTTCTGGTAATTTAAAAAATCACAGAGCTTCTTTAGTGACTTTTGATGTTCCTGAAAAAGAAAGTCCTAAAAGGGTTTGGTTGAGGCATTTACTAATTAAAACAGGGTTTAAGCAATTACAGAGAAGTGTGTGGGTTAGCCGGCGTTTTTTAAATAAACACTTTTTTAAAATTTTAAAAACACGAGGTATTTTAAAATATGTACATTATTTTTCTTTACCAATGAATAAAAAAATTGATGCTATCTTTAAAAAATAACCTTGCTACTATAATTGTCCGTTCGGATAAAAATAGTAACATAAAAAATAGGGCTTGACTTTTAGCTGATATTTTTCTATTTTAGAAATCAAGATATTATTTACAGCAGGTAGGGGGTTTGGGTACAGTATTCTGGCTTATTAACTAACCCCTCTGCTGTTTTTATTTTTTAATTCTTTTAAAATTAAAAAATTGCCAGAATATTGTACCAAGACTCTCTATATAAGGGGTTTGATATCTTCTTTTCAAACCCATGATAAAGTTAAAAATCTCTTTTAAAAATTTTAAATACATATTGTTAGCAATATTTGTTTTGGGGGCTGTTCTTTTAACAGCTTTTTTTGTAGTTACAAATGCTAAAAAGGAGGTTGCTTCTAAAAATATCAGTAAGGTTTTAACGCTAGAATTAGAAAAGCAGGAAGATTTAATGATTAAAGATGCAAATGGTGGTAATACCCCTCAAGAAACCTTAGCTTTATTTTTTGATGCTTTAGAAAAAGAGGATCTAAATAAAGCTAGCCAGTATTATGCCTTAGAAAAACAAGCTAAAATGTTGGCTTATTATCAATCAATTAAAGAACAGGGTCAATGGTCAGAGCTACTTAAAGAAGTAGAAAAAATTAAAACATCTAATCAAGAATGGCGCCAGGAAAACGATAATTTGTATTATTTACTAGTACCGGTCGGCGATGGGTTAGAAAAGGAAACTATTTTTTCCTTTAAAAAACCTGTCTCCATATTAGAGCGAAACAAAATAAAAATAATTACCTCAATATGGAAAATATATTGAAACCCGGCCGGTTTTTTGTAGGTATTATTTTTGGATTTTTATTATTAATTTTTCCTGTTTTTGCTCACGGGTATGGATCGAATAGTACACATTCATATTTATCAATTTCTTCTGCTCAATTTTATAATATTAAATTTCCAACTCAGACTTTAAATAACCAAGAAAAAGAATGGTTGATTTCTGGATCTGTTGAAGAAGATGGTGGATATCGTTGGTTTAATCATGCTTACGATCCTGTTTTTAATAGAGGTTGGTTTAAAGATATTTTAGGTGAAAAAATCGGGTTAACATCTTTAGCTTGGAGTAATAACAAAGTATATCAAATTGCTTTTGGTAGTCATAGTTTTGTGATAGATCCAAGCCAATGGCTGGCTAGTTTAACCCAATCAGCTAGTAAAACAGATAACAATCAAACATGGGAAAGAGCTGTTTATGAATATATTAAAGGAAATAAGAAAGAAGCTTTTTATGCTTTAGGGCATATCATGCATTTGATTCAGGATGCTTATGTCCCAGCTCATACGCGCCAAAATCCTCATGGAGGGTTATCCATGTCTTCTTCGTATTATGAGGATTGGACTGGAAAATTTTCACCTCAAAATGTAGCTAACTTTGGAGCTGATTTAGCTCGCCAGAATTACCCTTTAATTTCTGCGAATTCTTTAGATGAAATTTTTAATATATCAGCTAACTACAGTAATAAATATTTTTACAGCGAAGACACGATCAGATCAGGTGAATATGCTTTTCCTGTTACCATTTTAGAAACTGCGGCTGATAAATATATATATGGATATGATGAAAACAACAAAACTTTTCGTTTAGCTACAAGGGGAAGTTTTGTTTTTAGATTATTAAGTGGCCCTGATGTATATTCTTTAAATGATCCTGAAGTAAATAATGATTATTGGCAACACTTATCTCCGAAAGCAGTATCAACGGGTGCTGGCTTATTAAATTTATTTTTTAAAGATGTAGCTAAATATAAAAATGATCAAGCTTTTTTATCGCGTAATAGCGCTAATCTTTTAGCTAATTTAAGTACGGTATTTGGTAGTTGGTGGGATGGAATATTTAAAAATCAAAATGATTACGTTTTTGTACCTAGTCAAAAAATAAATACAGTGACTAGTACTAAAACGACTACTGTTTCAAGTAGCAAGCCAGTAGTTAAACCAGTAGTTGCTACAAGTGTTAAAAAAACCACACCAACAAGTGTTAAGGTTGCCACAACTACTAGCAAAACAGTTACCACTACTAGTAAAACTACTACAACTACAAAACCGGTTGTTGTTAAACCCGTGGTGAAAACAGAGACTAAGACAACAGAACCTAAAATTACAGTGACAACAACTCCTGTAATAGAAGAAAAAAATACTTCACCAACGCTTACAGTACAAAAAGCAGATTGTATTTGGTTAGAACAAAATCCATATCAATCAAATGCGATAGTTCTTAATGAAGTAGCTTGGATGGGTAGTAGCGTTTCTGCAAGTGACGAATGGATAGAATTAAAAAATACTTCAAGCCAAACTATTAATTTATCTGGTTGGCAATTAATTAGCGAAAAAGACAATATTAGATTTGTTTTTCCTGTAAATGCTTCGATATCTTCTTTTGGATATTATCTTCTAGAGAGAACAGATGATAATTCTGTTCCTGGAGTATTAGCAGATGCTATTTATACAGGTGGATTGAATAACAGTGAAGATGGTTTGGAATTATTTAATACTAGTTGCGTATTAGTTGATAAGATATTAGCTAGACCTGATTGGGTAGGAGGAGATTCTAGCAAACATTTAACCATGGAACGTGATGATATAGGGTCTAGTTGGCATACTTCTAGTGTTGAAGATGGTACTCCTAGAAGAAGTAATTCTCCTGCATATGTACCTCCTACGTCTGGAGGAGGAGGTGGAGGAGGAATAATTGTTATCCCTACAACCACGCCGACCACAACTCCAACAACCACTCCAACAACTACACCAACGACCACTCCAACTACAACACCAACTACAACACCAACTACCACACCAACAACAACACCGACGACTACTCCAACAACTACACCAACTACAACTGATGATGGTATACTTGAAATTACATATTGTTCTCTAGAGAATAATGCATTACCTCCTTCTCACTCTGTCATTTTTAGCGAAATAGCTTGGATGGGGAGTTTAAATAGTGCTAACGATGAATGGATTGAATTGCAAAATATATCAGATCAGGGAATTGATTTAAAAGATTATCAATTATTAGATAAAAGTAATCAGATAAAAGTTGTTTTTGGTCAAAACAATGAAAATACAATACTACCAGCTCATGGCTTTTATCTTTTAGAGAGAACTAATGATGATAGCGTGCCTAATATATCAGCTGATTTAATTTATACAGGATCTTTATCTAACAATGATGAGCAATTAGTTCTTTTTGACAATAATTGTTTATTATTGGATAGAGTCATTGCTGATGTGGGAGAAGCTAAAAATTGGCCTGCCGGAGACAATGAAAGTAAAAAAACCATGGAAAGAAATTCAGATTTCTCTTGGCATACATATGCAGGATTGGAAAATAATGGAATTTGGGGTTCGCCTAAATCTTTGAATAGTGAATTTGTAGCAGAAGAACCTTCTCCTACAGATTATGTTAGCAATCTTGCTTGGCATGCTTTGTCAGAAGATGATCCTCGTTTGTTTTTAGATTTTGATTATTTAAGTTTTCCTTTTATTCAAAGCTTGAGTGAATCAGAGCCAGGCGCTTGGTCTACTATGGTGTTTTATCTTAATCGAGAAGTACCCGATGCTGCTTTAACAGGTGGTTGGGTACCTGATTATGAAAATAATCCGGAAATAGAAAGTTTGCTTCTTTATTACAATAATTGCGGTGATTACCCTACATCGGTTGGTAGCTTAATTTTACCGCATAGTGATCCCTCTAAATGCACTGCTGCATATGGTGGAACTAGAAATATAGCCTATAATCTCCGTTATTTACCTAGTAATAATCATATGGTAATAGATCTTTATGGTTTAATGAACAAAGACGGCAGAGTTTATAAGAGATTTTCTGACTTTACAAGAGATGATTATATTACGGTAGGATATTATGCTTACACTGGTTCGTTTTATTATTTGCAATTAGTAAAAAAAGACAATACTAAATATTATTACAATGCTAATAAGGTTTTTCATGCTTCAAGTATCCCTGGTAATTTACAAGTAATATATACATCTAATCAAAAATTGCTTTTAAGTTGGGAAGTAGATCCAGTGCAAAAAAAATTAAGATATGAGATTAATTATCACAAACCAGACGGTACGATTTATGCCTTACCTTTGACACTGAGCCAATTGACTGAAGAAAATAATAAATATTTTTATGAATTAGCTGTTAGCGCTTTACCTGAATATGTCTTCGGCACAACTAATGAATATCATTTTACGATTAGAGGTATTAATAACATGGATTTAATGTCTGGGTTTTCTGAAGAAAAAATAATTTCCATTCCAGTTTTTTAGTTTGACTTTTAAAGTATTTGGATTATTTTTTATTCTAATTGATTGATTCCAATTTATTTAGTATCATTATATTAGAAGCATAGTAGATTATTGTGATATTATTAAATGATTAAAATTATGGGAGGTAAAAATAACATTGAGGGAAAGATAAACTATGGAAACAAATCTACTAATAGCAATTACGAATTTAATAAAAAAACCGATTACAAATTTAGCTTCTTGCTATAGTGTTGTTAACAGGGCAAACAGTATGGGGAATGCTTTGGAATTCTATGTAAAAGATTTATTTTGTAATTCTTTTGATGAAAATAACATAGAAAATAAAAATAAAATTTATAGTAAATATTTTGCTTATATTGGAAATCAAAATAATCCACCAGATATTATAATCAAGCAAGGTGACGCAATCGAAGTAAAAAAAATTGAAGATTTGCATTCTGGAATTGCATTAAATAGCTCATATCCTAAAGACAAATTGTTTTTTGATAGCCCCATGATTACATTTGCTTGTCGTAATTGTGAGGATTGGGAGGAAAAAGATTTAGTTTATGCCATTGGAGTTTTAAAAGAAAATAGATTAAAAGCTCTTTGGTTTGTCTATGGTAATTGTTACGCGGCAAGTAAAGAAATTTATGAAAAAGTTAGAGATAAAGTATTAAGAGGGATAAATGCATTGCAAGATATTGAATTATCTCAAACAGATGAATTAGGCAGAGTCAATAGAGTTGATCCACTCGGAATTACTTATTTGCGCATTCGTGGCATGTGGGGGATAGAAAATCCAATAAAAACCTTTAATTATGTTGCACCTATTGATCAAAATGCAGAATTTTCTGTTAATGTAATTATGTTAAAAGAAAAATATTTACTTTTTCCAGAAAAAGACAGGGAAAATTTAGAGAAACTTGTTAGCGATAAATTTTTTATTAAAGATATAAAAATTAAGTCGCCGAACAATCCTGCTAAATTATTAGAGGCGAAACTTTTAAATTTTAGTAAATAATATGAAATTAGCTTCTTTATTTTCAGGTGCTGGTGGGCTAGATCTTGGTTTTGAAAAAGCTGGTTTTGATATTATTTGGGCGAACGAATTTGATAAAGTAATATGGGAAACATTTGAATATAATTTTCCTAAAACAAAATTAGACAAAAGAAGTATTGTAAATGTTTCAGCTTCTGAAATTCCAGATGTTGACGGAATAATTGGTGGTCCGCCATGCCAAAGTTGGAGTGAGGCGGGAGCTGGTCGCGGTATAAATGATAAACGAGGACAATTATTTTATGATTATATTCGTATATTAAAAGAGAAACAACCAAAATTTTTTTTAGCTGAAAATGTTTCCGGAATTTTGCACCCTAAGCACAAAGAGGCATTTTTAAATATTATTGAAGAATTTGAAAATGCTGGCTACGTGGTGTCTTATAAATTATTGAATGCGAATGATTATAATGTACCGCAAGATCGTCTTCGTGTAATCATTATTGGTTACCATAAAAAGTTAGGAAAAAAGTTTGAATTTCCAAAATCCCAGGAATATAAACCGGTACTGAAGAACGCGATTTATGATTTACGTTTGGCAAAACCTGCAAAAGAAGGAAATAAAACAAATGGAGAGGAATTAAAAATACCAAATCATGAATATATGAATGGTGGATTTTCAACAATTTATATGTCTCGAAATCGCGTAAGAAGCTGGAATGAACCTTCTTTTACGATTCAAGCAGGTGGTCGTCATGCCCCTATTCATCCTCAAGCGCCCAAGATGGAATTTATTGAACAGAATAAAAGAATTTTTGTTTTGGGTAAAGAGCATCTATATCGCCGTCTTACAGTTAGAGAATGCGCAAGAATACAAACATTTCCAGATGATTTTATTTTTAAATATTATAATATAGCTGACGGCTATAAAATGATTGGTAATGCTGTAGCTGTAAATTTTGCGTTCCATTTAGCAAAAAAAATAAAAGAAGATTTAGATCTTATAAATCCTTCAAGTTATAGGCAAGCTTATCAAGAAAAAGAGGATCAAGATTATGTTAAAAATGTGTTTGCAAAACATCAAAGTTAAAATTTTTGTTTTTTGTAATTTTAAGAAAAAATAATTTCAATTCCAGTTTTTTAGTTTGACTTTTAAAGTATAGGCTATAGAATAGGATTATATTAGTAAATTAATATAATAAATATATGTCTAAAAAAATCAGTTTGCCTTTGATAGCAGCCGCCCTTATTTTATCTTTTGCTTTAATTTATATTTCAAAACAGCAAACAGGGTTAGTTTTACCTCCTATTTTTCCTCCGAATAGCACAACGACAGAGCCAATAGTTGTAGATCCTATAGTTAGTGATTCTAAATCTTTGCCTTTATTAGGTGATCCTAACGCTCCGGTATTAGTAGAAGTATATTCTGATTATCAATGTGCTATGTGTTATCGTTTTTATTTAGAATCTATCAAACAATTGATTTCCGAATATGTAAATACAGGTAAAGTAAAGCTTCAATATCGTGAATTTGCATTTGGAGGAGATCCGTCTATTTTGGCGGCAGAAGCTGCTCGTTGTGCTGATGATCAAGATAAATTCTTGGAATATCATGAACAGATATTTACTTCGAGAAAAAATCAGGTTGCAGATTTGTTTACTTCTGAAAGTTTGAAAAAAATGGCAGGGTCTTTAGGATTAAATCAAGCTACTTTTGATAATTGTTTAGATACAAATAAATACAAAAATATTGTTTTATCAGAATTAGCCTTAGGTGAACAGAAAAAAATTAATGGTACGCCTACTACGTATATCAATGGCAAACCTTTTGTTAATGAAAATGGCGAAGAATTAGGCGCTGTGCCTTATGAAATGTTAAAAGCGCAGATAGATATTGCATTAAAATAGATTAAAATGAAAATCAAAATATTTTCTTCGCCTACTTGTCCTTGGTGCCAAGTAGCTAAAGATTTTTTTAAAGACCATGGTTTGGAATTTGAAGCAATTGATTTAACAGAAGATCCAGAAGCTTTAGAAGAAGTAATTGAAAAAACTGGTCAGATGGGCGTGCCGGTTATCAAAATAGACGATGAATATATCGTTGATTTTGATAAGAAATTTCTTTTAAAAAAACTTAATTTAAAAGAATAATATGATTTATGATGTGATTATCGTAGGAGGATCAGCTGCTGGTATTTCTGCTGGCATATATTTAGCTCGCCAAAGAATTAATTTTCTTTTAATTTGTGAAAAATTAGGGGGAGATTTACCAAATTTAACAGTTGTCCAAAATTATCCCGGGATATCTGATATTAGTGGCATTGATTTATCTGAAAATTTTAAAAAACATTTACAAGGGTACAATAGTGAAATTAAAGAAGGAATATCTGTAAAAGATATAATTGTTCAGGACAATCATTTTTTGTTAAAAAGTTTAGAACAAAATCAAGAAGTTTTATATGAAGCTAAATCTGTAATTATTGCTACGGGATCAAAGCCTAGGGAACTTAATGTAGAAGGTGAGGTAGAATATCTGCATAAAGGTTTAAGCTATTGTGCAATTTGCGATGGACCTTTTTTTAATAATAAATGCGTTGCTATCATCGGTGGAGGTAACTCTGCTAATTATGCAGCCATGTCCTTGATGAATATAGCTTCTGAGATTTTTATATTAACAGATTTAGACGATTTAGTGGGAGAAAAAACTGTTATTGAATATTTAAAAAAATCTCCAAAAGTAAAAATCATCCCTCGTGTCAAAATTGGGAAAATTAAAGGGGAAAAATTTGTCACTGGTTTAGAATATATAGATATCAAGTATGGAATTGATCAGATATTAGACGTAGATGGTATCTTTATATATATAGGTATGGAACCTAACAGTGATGTATTTGATATTTTAGAAAAAAACGAGAAAAAAGAGATTAAGATAGATAAAACAGGTAAAACTTCTGTACCTGGTATTTTTGCAGCTGGAGACGTAGCAGATACGCCATATAAACAGATAGCTATAGCTGTGGGTTCAGGTGCTATTGCCGCCTTGTCCGCAGTAAATTATCTAGGTCAGAACGATCAATCTCATTAAATTGAATTTTTGGTATCTGTGCCTTGGATAGACACAGATAATTTGTTATAATTAATAATATAGATATGGACAATAAAAAAGTATTAATGTTGATTAGTTGGAGAGATTTTCGTGATGAGGAATATTTTGTACCTAAAGAGTATTTAGAAAAAAAAGGTATTTTAGTAGAAACTGCTAGCTTGTTTAAAGGTATGGCACAAGGAATAGAGGGAGGAGAAGCGTTAGTAGATGTTAAGATTCCTGAAGTTAAAGTAGAACATTATGATGCCTTAATAGCTTGTGGCGGTCCAGGTATGGTGAAATTGTTAGACAATTTAGAGTTTCAGAAAGTTGTAAAAGATTTTTTTGTTTTTAAAAAAATAATAGCTAGTATATGTATAGCAGGAGCACTGCTGGCAAAATCAAAAATATTAAAAAATAAAAAAGCTACGGTTTGGTCTTCAGAGATGGACAAGGGCGCGATAAAAATTTTAGAAAAAGAGGGAGCTATTTATCAAAATTCTGATATAGTAGTAGATGGTGATATTATTACAGCTTCAGGTCCCAAGGTAGCCACAGAATTTGCAGAAGAAATTTATAAGAAATTAATTAATTAAAATATATATAAAAACATGCGTATTGCAATTAATGGTTTTGGAAGAATTGGACGAGCTTTTTTCAAAATGGCGTTAGATGGAAAAGTAGAAGTAGTAGCTATTAATGATTTAGGTGATTTGGAAAACTTAGCTTACCTTTTAAGATATGACACTGTTTATGGAAGATTTCAGAAAAAAATTAATGTTTTGTCTGACAAACAACAGATAGGGAAAACAGAAGCAAAGGGTAAGTTAGTTATTGATAATAAAGAAATATTATTTTTTCAAGAAAAAGATCCAACCCTGTTACCTTGGTCTGATTTAAAAGTAGATGTAGTGATAGAAGCTACTGGTGTTTTTGCTGATTATGACAAAGCTAGAGCCCATATTCAATCAGGAGCTAAAAAAGTTATTATCACTGCTCCAGCTAAAGGCGATGAAGGGCAAAATGGTAGAACTGTGCTTTTAGGCATTAATGACGAAGAAGCTGATCAATTTGAAGTTATTTCCAATGGATCTTGTACTACCAATGCAGTTAGCTCTGTTATCAAAATTTTAGATGAAAAAATAGGAATTAAAAAAGCTGTTCTAAATACTATTCACGCATATACTGCTACCCAGAGTTTAATAGATGGTCCGGTTAACAAAGATTGGCTACGAGGTAGGGCAGCAGCTTCAAATATTTTGCCATCTACTACAGGTGCAGCTGTCACAGTTTCTAAGGTTATTAAAAATCTGGAAAATAAATTTGATGGGTTAGCTGTAAGAGTGCCTGTCATTTGTGGATCATTAGCTGATGTTACTTTTGTATCTCAAAGAGAAACTACGGTTGAAGAGGTTAATCAAATTTTAAAAGAAGCTAGCTTAACTGAAAAATGGAATGGTATATTAATGGTTTCTGAATTACCCTTAGCTTCTTCTGATATATTACAAGATAACCATCCTGCTATTGTAGATTTGTCTTTTACAAAAGTTGTAGACGGAGATTTAATCAAAGTTTTAGTTTGGTATGACAATGAATGGGCATATGCTTGGACTTTGTTAGAACAAATTAAAAGATTAAAAATTTAAATATATGGCTAAAGTATTTGTGACTAGAGAGATTCCTGAATCTGGTTTAAAAATTTTAAAAGAACAAGGATATGAAGTGGTGGTAGGGCCTCGAGAATTAATTAGTAGAGAAGATTTGTTAAAAAATGTTGTAGGCGTAGATGCTATTTTATCAGTGTTAACAGAAAAAATTAACAAAGAAGTAATTGATGCCGCTGGTGCTAATTTAAAAATCATTGCTAATTTTGCCATGGGTTACGATAACATTGATGTTAAAGAAGCTCAATCCAGGAATATATATGTTACTAATACGCCAGGTACTTTGACTGAAACCGTAGCTGAACATGCCATGGCTCTGATATTGTCTTTGGCTCACCGCATAGTAGAAGCTGATCAATTTACCAGAGATGGTAAATACAAAGGTTGGGGTCCCATGCTACTTTTAGGGGAAGATTTAAACAACAAAACATTGGGTTTGATAGGCTTTGGAGCTATTGGTCAACGTTTGGCTGAAATGGCCATTAAAGGTTTTAATATGAAGGTTATATATTACGATGTAAAACCTAACCCGGAATTTGAAAAAAATATCGGAGGGCAATTTGTTAGTTTAGAAGAATTATTAAAAAATTCTGATTTTGTAAGTTTGCATGTACCTTTAAATCCGCAAACAAAACATTTGATTGGTATTAAAGAATTGTCTCTGATGAAAAAAACAGCGTATTTAATTAATACAGCTCGCGGTCCGGTAATAGATGAAAATGCGCTTTTAAATGCACTATACACTAATGATATCGCTGGAGCTGGGTTAGATGTTTTTGAATATGAACCAGCTATCGTAGAAACAAGATTTGATTTAAGGGAATTTTTAAAATTAGATAATGTAGTTTTAACACCTCATACTGCATCGGCTAGTATAGAAACAAGATCTAAGATGTCAACGATGGCAGCTAATAATATTGTAGCTACTTTAAAAGGGGAAACACCTTTAAATTTAATAAAAATAAATTAAAAATGTTGTATTTAGGTGCTGATCACAGGGGATATCTTTTAAAAGAAGAAATTAAAAAATTCTTAGAAACTAAAGAAATAGATTTTTGTGATTTAGGTAATCTTCGTCAAGACGACACTGATGATTATCCTGATTTTGCTTTTTTGGTGGCTGAAAAAATATCACACGATTCTGAAAGCAAAGGTATCTTGATTTGTGGCTCTGGTTTGGGTATGAGTTTAGCTGCTAATAAATTTAAAAATGTAAGAGCTGCAGCCATTTCTTCTCTAGCCTCTGCTAGAATGAGCAGGGAGCACAATGACGCTAACATATTGTGTTTGGGAGCTGATTTTACAGATACTGACTATGCCTTAAACATTGTTTTTGAATGGTTAAATACGTCTTTTTCTAATAAAGAATCGCATTTAAGGCGTTTGCAGAAGATTTTTAAAAAAGAAGAACAAAATTTTAATTAAATTAAAAACATGGTTAAAATCATACCGGTTATCAATGTAAAAACCAAACAAGATTTTGAAAAAAGACTGAGAGAGCTTAAAAAATACGAAGGGTCTATTCAGGTAGATGTAGCTGACGGACAATTTACTTCTTGGAAAAATTTTCAAGATATTTCTGAAATGAAATTATTAAAAATCAAAAAACCCATTCAGCTTCATTTAATGGTTAAAAGGCCAGAAGATTCTTTACAAGATTGGTTGATATTGAAACCTATCAAAATTTTTATTCATTGGGAAGCTTTAAAAGATTTTGAAAAAATCTATTCTATGTGCTTACAGACTAAAACAGAATTAGGTATTGCTTTAAATCCGTATACTCATTTAACAGAAATTGAAAAAGTAGCAAGCAAAATTAAATCTTTGTTGCTTTTAGGGGTAGATCCCGGACCTTCTGGCCAATCTTTTAATTATTACGTTTTAGAAAAAATTAAAGAAGTAAAAAAGAAATATCCTAAGATGATTATTCAATTAGATGGTGGGGTTAATGAAGAAATTGGTAAATTAGCTGTTTTAGCCGGTGTAGATGAATTAGCTACTGGTTCATATATTTTTAAATCAGATGATCCCTATCAGGCTATATTGGATTTAGAAAAGAAAATAATATAATATATACATAACTTAAATAAAAAAAAGATGGATACGATCAATGGTAAAATTAAAAAAGTAAGCACGCGTAAAAGCAAAAAAGTTTGTGTACCTGAAACAGTAGTAATTAAAAATTCTAGAATATCAGCGTTAGATTCTTTGAGTTGTCAAATCAGACAAGATATTATCAATATGCTTTTAGAGGCAAAATCTGGGCATTCAGCTGGACCTTTAGGTGTGGTGGAGCAATATGTAGCCTTGTATTTTGGTGGAGTTTTAAATCACAGACCTGGCGAGCCTGATTGGGCAGAACGTGATAAAGTGGTTTTGTCTAATGGTCATTATGCCCCAGCTTTTTACGCTGTTTTAGCTAGAGCGGGATATTTTCCCTTAGAAGAGCTTCAAACATTGAGAAAGTTTGGTTCTCGTCTACAAGGTCATCCGCACAGAAAAAAATTATTAGGTATTGAAGCATCTTCTGGCCCTTTAGGAGAAGGATTGTCTCAGGCTATTGGTTTAGCTTTAGCTGCTAAAATGGATGGTAAAAAAAGTCAGATCTATTGTTTAACTTCTGATGGCGAGCAAGACGAAGGTCAGGTTTGGGAAGCAGTGTTACTAGCTGGGAAATTAAAATTAGATAATCTTACTGCAATTTTAGATAGAAACAATATTCAAATTGATGGATATACTGAAGATGTTATGCCTTTAGAGCCTTTAAAAGAAAAATATGAAGCTTTTAATTGGCATGTTTTAGAAGTAGACGGACATAACATTGAAGAAATTATTAATGCTATTAGTCATGCTAAAGCTATTTATGAAAAACCTGTTTTGATAATTTGTCATAGCATACCAGGTAAAGATGTTGATTTCATGGAATGGAAATTTGAGTGGCATGGTTTACCACCTAACAAAGAACAAGCGCAAATTGCTTTAAATCAATTGCGTACTTTAAATGGTAGAATTATTAGTGAAGATTCTTAATATAATTTAAATATATGATTAATCCAGAAGCAAAATTAGTACCTAATATTTTTGAGAGTGATATTATTTCCAAACCACCTCGAGATGGTTTTGGAGAAGGTTTGGTTTTAGCCGGTGAATACAATGAAAAAATTGTAGCTTTATGCGCTGATCTAACTGATTCGGTACGCATGAAAATGTTTAAAGAAAGATTTCCTAATCGTTTTTTTCAGATAGGTATTGCAGAACAGAATATGGCAGCAGTGGCAGCAGGATTGGCAGCGGCAGGAAAAATTCCTTTCATTGCTTCTTATGCCATGTTTTCTCCGGGTCGTAATTGGGAACAAATTAGAACCACAGCTTGTTATAATGATCAGCCTGTTAAAATAGCTGGGGCTCATGCTGGTGTTTCTGTTGGACCAGACGGAGCTACTCATCAGGCTTTGGAAGATATTGCTATCATGCGAGTTTTGCCTAATATTTTAGTAGAAGTACCTTGTGATTCTTTGCAAACTCAAAAAACTACTTTAGCGTCAGTAGAAATTAATAAACCTTTTTATTTCCGTTTTGGTAGAGAAAAAACACCTTTGTTTACTACTGAAGATACCCCTTTTGAAATAGGCAAAGCTGATATATATTGGTTACCAAAACCAGAAGCAAAAAAAGAAAATACTGTAATGATTGTTGCGGCAGGTCCTTTGGTTTATAACGCACTTTTAGCTGCAAAAGAATTAGAAGCTGAAGGTATTGATACATATGTGATTAACAATCATACCATCAAACCCATGGATCAAAAAACTTTAATCAATGTGGCTAAAAGATGTTGTGGTGTAGTGACTGTAGAAGAACATCAAAAAATGGGAGGTATGGGTAGCGCTGTATCGGAAATTTTAAGTCAGCATCATCCTATCAAAATGGAATTTATTGGTATATCAGATAGATTTGGGGAAACAGGCAGCCCAGATGAATTGATGGCGTATTTTGGGTTAGAAGCCGTTGATATTAAAGAAGCAGTGTTAAAAATAATTAAATTATAATATGCTTGATATTATTTCAATCGGATCTGCAACTCGTGATGGATTTTTCGAAGGTGTACCATTTACAGAAATTAAAAGTAAATCTTTTAAATTAGGCAAAGGTATTTGTTTACCTTTTGGAGACAAAGTTATTGTCCCTAAAATTACTTTTTCTACAGGAGGTGGAGCTGTTAATACAGCTACTACTTTTAGCAGACAGGGATTGAAAACTGCTACTATTATTAGAGTAGCTAATGATATTTCTGGGAAAGAATTAATTGCTGGCTTGAAAAAAGAAAAAGTAGATATTAAGTTTGTTCAAACTGATTTTAAAACTTCTACAGGGTATTCGGTTATCTTTTTAACCCCTTCAGCGGAAAGGACGATTCTAACTTACAGAGGGTGTTCGGATAATCTAACGGAAAAAGAGATACCTTGGGAAAAATTAAAAACAAAATGGGTTTTTATTGATCCTTTAGGTGGTAATGAAAAATTATTGAAGAAGATATTGTCTTTTTGTAAAAATAATAAAATTAAAGTGGCTTCGACACCGGGTAAAGGTGAATTAAAAATCTTAAAACAAAATCCTAGTTGGTTAAATTATTATGATGTTTTCATCTTAAACCAAGAAGAAGCTTCAGAATTAACAGATGTATCGTATATCTCAGAAAAAGCAATTTTTAAAAAATTAGACAAATGGGTTAATGGTATTGTGGTTATGACTAAAGGTAGAGGAGGAGCTACGGTTTCAGATGGACATAAATTATATCAAGCAGGGATTTTTAAAGAAAAAAATTTAATAGATCGTACTGGTGCAGGCGATGCTTTTGCTAGCGGTTTTGTTTCAGGGTTGATCTTAAAACCTAATGATTTAGATTACGCTGTTAAATTAGGTAGTGCTAATGGTACGGCTGTGGTAGAACACATTGGTAGTTTGGCTGGTATTTTGAAAAAAGGAGAAATCAATCAATCTCGTTGGAACAAATTTCCGGTAAAAATTATTAATTTAAATTAATATGTCTGATATATCAAAAATATCATCTTGGTTAAAATTACCTGACGGGTCTTTAGAAAAAATTCAAGCACGCATGGATTCTGTTTATGGTGATAAAGGACAGTTAGATAGCCTTGTTTTAGAAAATACTAATTTAATTAATAGATCTTTAGAATATCTTAAAATTAAACCTGATGCTAGCGCTGAAGATATATCTTTAGCGTTATTGAATAAAGCGTTAGACGATGACAGACAGATTTCTGAATTTTTAGGGAATCCAGATATTGCTACAGTATCAGGTGGAGAAAAAGTAGGGGACTTAGCTAGGAAATTAGCAGAACCTGAAGAAGGATATTTTTTAAAATATGAAAAAGCAAAAGAATTCTTGTCAAATCAGCCACCGTTAAAAACCATGGCTGCTTTAGGATATCAGAATGTCTCTGATATGTTAGCTAAAGAAGATGTCTTGGAACTTTTCGCTAGTTTGAGGTTTTTAGAAGATGGTCAATGGCTCAATGATGTTTTTTTCAAACAATATGAAAATATTTCTTTTAATGATTTTGAAAAAAGGAAAATAGAAATTAGAGTTTTAGATATTAAATGGGTTAAAGCTGCTGAGAAATTTGTTGCTAAAAAATATCACAATATTAGCCATCTTAAAGAATTAGGTGTGGTCTTTATCATCCCTGTTAAATTAGGCGTTCCTGGGGAGATATTAGAAATGTTGGCTCTTATTAGCCATTATTTGAATGAAATTGCTTTTTACAATCAGATCTTTAAAGGCTTTTCATTAAATTCTGAAACTTTTGCTTTTAATTTTATTCAAGCATTAAAAGGTTCTCTTTTGGAAGAAAAACTACCTGATTTAGGGAAAATTAATTGGTTGATTATCCAGCAATATCTAGCTAAAAAAGATCCTTCAGATTGGCGTCTTTTTGAACCTCATCTTAATCCTGAAGTATTACATTGGGAAAAAGCGGAAAGAGCGTTTGGGAATATGAAGAATTTTTCTCAAAAAGAAGGTTGGGATTTTTGGCTTAATCTTGGTTGGGTAGGTGATTATTTCAAAAACAATCAAGGTCAAGAGGTGTTTGTGAGTTTTAATTTAATAGACACAGTTATGTCTTTGGTAAAAACTAAAGAAAATATTAAATACCTATATCATCATCAGGAAGCTTTGTGGAATAAAGTTTTTGTTAGCTATGCCGGAGAAGAAAAAATGAAAGATTTAATTGCACAAAATTGGCTTAAAGGATATATTGAAATTTAAGATTACAAAACATGCAAAGTGCAGTATACATTAATAAAGATAATTTTTTACACAATTTAAATGTTATTAAAAAATTAGCAGGTAAAGACGTAAAAATTATGGCTGTTGTTAAAGCTAACGCTTATGGCCATGATATATCTTTGATATCTAAATTGTGTCAACAATCTAAAAAAATAGATTGTTTGGGTGTAGCAGAAATTGAAGAAGGTTTGTTATTGAGAAAACAAGGCATCAAATTGCCTATTTTAGTTTTGTGTCATACCAGTATATCTTTAGATTTGTTCAAACAAGCCATATTAAATAATTTGGAATTAGCCATATATGATTTTGCTACAGCCAACCAATTATCTAAAGTAGCATGTCAATTAAAAAAGAAAGTTAAAATACATCTTAAATTAGAAACAGGTTTAAATCGTTTGGGTTTTGATATTTCTCAGATATCTGAATTAAAAAAGATTTTTGCTTTAAAAAATATTGAAATTAAGGGTGTTTTTAGCCATTTATCGGCAGTGGAAAGAGATAATTTAGAATATTCTGGCAAACAATTAAAAAGGTTTAATGATTTTTTAGATGTTTTGAAAAAATTAAATATTGTTAAAAAAAATACAGAGATTCATCTAGCTGCTTCAGCTGCTTTTTTTAATTTTAAAAATTCAAAATTCAATTTATCTCGCTTAGGTATATCTGTTTATGGCTTGTATCCCTCTTTAGAAATACAAAAATATTGTCAGAAGCATGAGGTGTTTTTAAAACCTGTTTTGTCTTGGAAAGCAAAAATAGTGGCTGTTAAAAAATGTTGCAAAGGTGAAGCTGTGGGTTATGGCTGTTCTTATCAAGTTAAAAAACCCATGAAAATAGCTATCATATCAGTGGGTTATGCCGATGGGTTGGACAGAAAGCTGTCTAACACAGGCAGAGTGCTTGTTTTGGATCAATACGCTCCAATTATAGGTAGGGTAGCCATGAATATGACTGTTATTGACGTGTCAAAAATTTCAAAAAATGTTAAAATAGGGGAAGAGGTAATTTTGATAGGGAGACAGGGAGACAAGGGAATTTCAGCAGATGAATTAGCAAAATTAATAGGTACTATTAATTACGAAGTGGTAACTAGGATTAATTGGTCAATAATTAGAAAATTAATTTAAAAAATATATGGAACAATATCTTAAAAAAATTACTAAACAAGGGAAAGCATTGTTTTTAGCTTATGACCAAGGTTTAGAACATGGACCCAAAGATTTAATTGGTTCTAGCATAGATCCTAATTTTATTTTAGATTTAGCAGACAAAGGGGGAGCGACAGGTGTGATTTTACAAGGTGGAATAGCAGAACAATATTATCGGGCTAGCAGTTTTAGCCAGGTACCTTTAATTTTAAAAATTAATGGTAAAAGCAATTTGTATCAGTCAGAAGATCCATATTCTCCCATCACTTGGGATATAAATGATGCTAAAAAAATTGGTGCGTCTGCAATAGGCTATACTATTTTTTTAGGTAGTGCTTATGAGTATAAAATGTTTAAAGATTTTTCCGAATTGAGAAATAAAGCCCACGCCATGGGTTTAGCTATGATAGCTTGGGTATATCCTAGGGGTAAATTTATTCAAGATGAGGATAGCGAAGAAATTACTGCTTACGCAGCTAGAGTAGGTTTAGAATTAGGAGCTGACATGGTTAAAATCAAATATTCTGGTTCAGAAGAGAATTTTAAAAAAGCTGTTTTAGCAGCTGGAAAAACAAAGGTAGTTCTTTCCGGAGGATCAAAAATTTCAGAAGAAGATTTCTATCAAGTGATTGAAAATGTGATGCAAGCTGGGGCTATCGGAGCTGCTGTGGGTCGCAATATTTGGCAATCTGAAAAACCCTTAGAAGTGATGAATAGAATTACTAAGATTATTTGGAAGTAGTTTTTTGACTTTTTTTTGTTTTTTGTTAGAATGTTTTTATATGAATGAATTTAATTTAGTAGCCCAAAAAAGGACTGTTTTTGGAAAGAAGAATATAGAGTTGCGCAAAACAGGGAATTTACCTGCTGTTATTTATGGTCCAGATTTTAAATCATTGGCTTTGACCATCAATACTAAGGATTTTACTTTAATACGCAAACAAGCAGGGGAAAATAGTATTATTAATTTAGAAATTTTAGAAGGAGATAAAAAAACCAAACACAATGTTTTAATTCATGATGTTACTGTAGATCCTAGATCTTCTGCTTTAGTACACGTTGATTTTTACCAAGTTAACATGGACAAGCCGGTTAAAGCTTACATTCCTTTGGTCTTTATCAATGAGTCACAAGCTGTAAAAGACGGTGGTATTTTAGTAAAAGCTTTAGATGAATTAGAAATTGAAGCTTTGCCTAAGGATTTACCTCATGAAATTCAGATAGATATTTCTTCACTTGTTGCCTTTGATCAAACCATATATGTTAAAGACATTGTTGTGCCTAAAGGCATTAAAGTTTTGAGTGAATTAGATAATCCGGTATTAAGTGTTTCTGCACCTCGTACTGACGAAGAATTAAAGAGCTTAGAAGAAAAAGTTGAAGAAAAAGTAGATGAAGTTAAAGTAGAAGGAGAATTAAAACGTCAGGCCAAAGCAGAAGAAGTAGCTTTGCCTGAAGAAAAATAATTTTTAAATATCGCTGATGGATTTTAAAAACCTAAAGCGAAAATTAGTACAAGATATTATTCCTTTTAGGTCATATGCGCCTAAGATTATTTTTGATAACACAAGAATCAAAGAATTAGCATTACAAAATTATCTTTCTTTTGGTAAGTTTTTTTTAGCTTTTTTTCTTTTAACAATTTTAGTTTGGTCTAACTTACAATCTGTTTGGGCACCGACCTTTTCTTTTGTAAATCAAGCAGAGGCTGTTAGTGCCGAAGAAAAAGCAGCTTTAGAAAAAGAATTAGCTGAGATTGAAAAACAGATTGCTCAATATGAAACTTTGTTACAAACTACACAAACAGAGAAAAGCACCTTACAGAACAAGGTTAAAGAATTAAAAACTAAAGCTTCTAAATTAATATTACAAATTAAAGCTACTAATTTAGCTTTATCTGATTTAAATGTTAGGTTAGATGATACTAGCGATGCTATTAACAAAACAACTGTAAAAATTAGTTCCGCACAGAAAAATTTAGCTGGAGCTTTAGAAGCCCTTTATGAAGAAGGACAAACATCTTTAATAGAGATGTTGTTAGCTTCAGACCAAATTTCAGATTATTACAATGAAGTTAGTGCTTTAAATGCTTTACAAGACAAAATTCAAGGTCAATTGGCTGAGATTAAAGATTTAAAAATTAATTTAGATACCCAAAAAGGGAGCTTAGAAGAAAAAAAAGATGAGACCCAGAATCTTTTAGCTGTACAATATTTACAAAAACAAGATTTAGAAGGGAATAAAGTAGAACAGGAACAGCTTTTAGCTGTGACTCAAGGAAAGGAATCACAATATCAAAAAGTTTTAGCAGAATCTCGTAAAAAAGCAGCTGAAATTAAAAGTCGCATATATGAAATGGCTGGTGTAAAAAAGAATGTTACTTTTGGTGAAGCTTTAGATATTGCTACAGAGATCAAGAATCAAATTTAGGAAAAAATGTTGGTACTTGTAACAGAGCAGGTGATCCTGAAAGCAAAAGCTGGCGAGTGGTGATGAGACCTGATAGCAGAGCTGATTTTTTAACCATTACTAAAGAATTAGGTATGGATCCTGATACTACTCCGATATCTTGTCCATTAAAAGGAGTCCCAGGCTGGGGAGGAGCTATGGGTCCAGGACAATTCATGCCTAAAACTTGGATGGGGTATAAAGACAAAATAGCAGTAATAAATGGCAAACCCTCTGCTAACCCTTGGGATATTAGAGATGCTTTTACTGGTACTGCTTTGTATTTAGCTAATTTTGGTGCTAAAAGCAAAACTTACAATGGAGAATGGAGAGCTGCTATGATATATTTTTCTGGTAGTACAAATGTACGTTTTCGTTTCTACGGAGACAATGTTATGAAGTTAGCCAGTAATTATGAAAAAGATATTGCGGAGATACGTGCAGCAAAACAATAGCTTATATATTTAAATGTTTAAAAACAGCCTTGAAATTCAAGGCTGTTTTTAAGATTTGCTATTTACAACAATAGTTAGTACCTGTGCAATTGAAAGTGCCTAAAAGTGTCTGACTGGTGCATAGTCTGTAATCTTTGCATTTACCACCCTTTGAAGCACAGGTTTCAGTTGGCGTTGAAGTCGGGGCTGAAATTGATTTGCAACAAGTATTACCAGAACCACAACCATATTCTCCTAAAGGCGAGGTAACTGAACTACTAGGACAATTCGCTTTTAGCACACAAGTACCACCTTTTGAAGCACAAGTTGTAGAAGGAGGAGTTGTACCTCCTGCATTACAGTATGTAATGTTATCACCATTTGTTACTGTTCCACACTTTTTGTCTTTTTTATAAGTAGGTACTCCATCGGGATTATAGTTATCACAATTTTGGTTTTTATTATTCCAGGTAGCCATTGCGCAACCATAATTATTGCTGCAGCGACTGCAAGCGTAATAAGCATAAGTATAATCTTTGTGACAACATGCTAGATTTGCATCACCGCAAGTAGCATTCAATACTTTGCCACAATATGCACCACTATTAACACATATGCCTCCCACTTCAGGACTACCACATTTTATAGCGTTTGAAGGACCGCACTTATCAGCCACATAATATAGAATATCATTTTCATTCCCATTTTCATCAGTAGTAGGATCAAAGATACCTCCATCATAATCACATGGTCCGCAATTATTCCAAGTGGCCATATACCCTGGCTTATTATTACTGCAACGTTGGCAGGTTGAAACTCCTTTTTGGCATGTAGTATATCTTGGTGTGCAAGCCATTGAACATGCTATTAGACTGGGATATAAATTAACATCAGGAGAGATTCTAAAATTTGTTGATTTGCATTGTCCGGTGGGATCACAGTAAAACATTGTTGTTGTTTGTGTACAATCCATTGAGCATGCTATTAGACTGGGGTAAAGATCAGGATTATTTTCATCCATGGGGCCTGCATACACATTGCATCTGCCAGTATCATGCCAACATCTATATATCGTTTTTTGTGCACAATCCATCGAACATGCTATTAGACTGGGATAGGTGCCATTAGAGTCTTTTTTACATTGACCTATTGAAACATCACAAGCATATTTAACGGGGATAGCTACTTTTTTACAGGTCT
>JAPLYJ010000059.1 GCA_026395655.1 Candidatus Parcubacteria bacterium | reverse complement strand
GGTTCGTTTTTTAAGCAAAGTGTGGCAAGTAGGGGAATACTTGGAAGGTAACAAAAAAGATTTTCAAGAAAAAATCAGACCTTTGAATAAACAAGAGATATATAGCTTAGATAAATCAAAAAACAAAACTATCAAAAAAGTGACTGAAGATATAGAAGCTTTGCGTTTTAATACAGCTATTTCTTCTTTGATGGAATATGTTAACCAATTAAATGTATCAGGGCGTTTGATATCAAAAAACGAATTAAAAGAACATGTTAAAACTTTGATTGTTTTACTTTCACCTTTTGCTCCTCATATTTGTGAACAGATCTGGCATCAAATGTTAAAGAAATCTAGAACTATTCAATTTGAACCTTGGCCTAAATACGTTGCTTCTTTTTTAGAAGACAAAACATTTGATTTGGTTATTCAGGTTAATGGCAAAGTTCGTTCTAAGATATTGGTGAATAAAACAATATCAGAAAATCAAGCTAAAGAGTTAGCTTTAAAAGATCCTAAAATTTTGTCTTTTATCAAAAACAAAAAGATTAAAAAATCTATTTACATATCAGGGCGTTTGATTAATTTAGTAATTTAAACATATATGAAAAAAGTTGTGGTAATAGGAGGAGGGACAGGCGTCTTTACAGTTCTGTCTGGCTTAAAAAACAAGTCATATTCTTTAAGTGCCATCTTAACCATGGCTGACGATGGTGGTTCTTCTGGGCTTTTAAGAGAAGAGTTCGGTGTTTTGCCTCCTGGTGACATTAGAAGGGCTCTATTAGCCCTTTCCCCCTCTTCTTCAAGTATGTTATCCAAATTGTTTAATTATCGTTTCAAGGGTCAATCTGCGCTAAAGGGGCATAGTTTTGGTAATTTGTTCATTACAGCCTTGGAAAAAATCACAGGTAGCTTTTCTAAAGCCGTAGATGAGGCTGCTAAGATTTTGGGTGTCAAAGGCAAAATTATCCCTGTTACCTTAGAGAGCACAAGATTATTTGCCAGATTAGAAAATGGTTTGTTAGTGGTAGGGGAAACCAATATTGATATTCCTAAGCATGATGGAGTTTTAAAAATCAAAGAGCTCTTTTTAAATCCTTCTGTCAAAGCTAACCCCAAAGCTATTTTAGCCATTAAAGAAGCTGACCTGATTGTCATGGGTCCAGGAGATTTGTATTCTAGTTTGTTACCTACGCTTTTAGTCCAAGGCATATCTGAAGCTATCTTAAAAAGCAAAGCTAAAAAGATATATTTTTGTAATATCATGACTAAATACGGTGAAACAAACAACTACACTCCTAAAGTTTTTTTAAATATTTTAGAAAAATATCTTACTAAGAATATCTTAGATTATTTGGTTATCAATGTTACTAAACCCAAACATGAATATTTAAAAAAATATATCAAAGAAAAAAAGAATTTTATTTCATTTGACGCAGCTGAGTTTTTAGGGTATAAGGTAGAGGATTTGTCTAAGAAAACTATCATTTCTAAAAAATCAAAGACAATCATTCTTTTAGCTCGTTTGTTAAGGTCTGGGTCTTTATTAAGACACGATCCTGACAAGCTAGCTGATGTAATAGATAAGATTACCTTTTAGCATATATATGACAGAAGAAGAATTTTCCAAGATTTACAAACAATATCTGGATAAAATTTACCGTTTTATCTATTTTAAAGTAAATTATGTTGAAGAAACCCAAGATCTAACAGCTAAGGTTTTTTTAAAATTCTGGAAAAAGGTTAATGAACCTAAAAAAGGTATTTTTGATTCTAATATTAAAAATCATCAAGCCTTTCTATACAAATCAGCACACAACGCAGTCATTGATTATTATCGTACAAAAAGCAGGCAAGACGTACCTTTGTCATCCTTACCAGATACTTTATCTGACGATCAAGCAGAAAATAATTTTGAAAAAAAAGCTGAAGATAGCTTAGCCTTAGAAGCTGTGCGTTTAGGGCTCCATAAGATTAGAAAAGAATATGCTGAAATTCTAATTTTGTATTACTTAAATGATATGTCTATCCCGGAGATTAAAATGGCTCTAAACAAGGGGGAAGGGTCTATCAGGGTAATGTTGCACAGAGCTATTAAGGCTTTACGTTCCCAATTGGCCTTAAAAGAAGAAAAAATCTAAACTGTAACATATTGTTGTTTCATCCGTCTTAGTTAGTAGGAAACAACAATATGACTGAAAACGAATTAATAGAAAAATTAAAATTGCTTAAAAGCGTAGAGCCTGATACTAATTGGGCTTTTTCGCTTAAAAATGAGATTTTAAGCCAAAAACAAACTGAAATTAGGGTAGCTTATAGCAGACCTAAGTTTGTTGTACCTAGATATGCTATGGCTTTTTCAATTTTGTCTGTTTTTGCTTTTTTAAGTGGTACTTTTGCTTTAGCTCAAAAAGCTACACCTCTTTCAGCTTTATATCCTATTAAAAAGGTAACACAGCAAGTTATGTTAAGCTTAGCTTCCCAGGAACAAAAACCAGGATTACAATTGTCCTTTGTACAAGAAAAAATGGAATATTTAAATAATTCTGACAAAGCTACGGACAAAGTTCGTTTAACTTCTGAGATTAGATCTGATTTAGCTCAGGTATCAGATTCTTTTAAAAAAATAGACAAACCTTCAAAGATTTTAGCTGTTTCTAAAAATTTAGAAGCTCAAGCTGAAAAATTAGGTAAAAGTGAATCTTCAGATACAGAATTATCAAAAGATATTTTAAATACTAGTAGTGAGATTTTAGCTGTCATTGGACAAACTAAAACCTTAGCTAGCCAGTGTCCTGGATATATTTCTAATCAGTTGGAAGAATTAAAAAATTTGGTTACTTCTAATACTTCTAGCCCTATTGATATTGAGAGCACGACCAAATCTTTACTTGAAGTTAAAAAATACCTAGAAACCAACGATTGTTTATCCGCTTTAGACAGCTTAGATCAGATCCGAAAGAATGTTCTTTTAAATTCTTTGTAGTTTAAACTTACCGGTTTCCGGTAAGATAGACTAAATTACGGTTGCTGGCCGCAGGTTTGTTTCAAACTTAATGCAGGTCGATAGCAGCTGTGTCAGATATAACTTATTTGAATCGGGAGCTTCAGTCCCGTCTCCTATGGTTTTTAACAAAATATATAAAAACCGGACGGAGCTGAAAGTCCCGATTCGATACAAGTCTAACTCTGACGAAAAAATAAATTAAAAAAAAATTACGAAATGAATAAAAAAGTTATTGCGATAGCATTGGTTTTAACCTTTGCTTTCGGTATAGCTATTAACACTAAAGCTCTTACTGTTGAAGAGTTAACCGCTTCAATAGTTGCGCTTCAGGCTCAAATTGCTGCTATGTCAGGTACTCCAGTTGCTCCAGCTGCCGCTGCTTGCAACTTTAGCACTGATTTAAAGCAAGGCATGACAAATGCTAGTGTTAAATTGCTACAAGAAAAATTAGGAGTGGATAATACTGGTTACTTTGGTGCTTTGACCTTAAAAGCTGTTAAAGCCTACCAAACCACCTCAGGTATTTCACCTGTTTCTGGTTATGTAGGTTCTTTGACTCGTGCAAAATTGAATACTCAATATTGCTCAGCCGTAGTACCTCCAGTTGTTCCTCCAGTTTCAGGTTTCCCAGCTGGTTGCACTTCAGCCGTTGGCTTTAGTTCAACAACCGGTTTGCCATGTGCTTCAACCTCAACTTTCCCAACTGGCTGCACTTCAGCCGTTGGTTATAGCTCAACAACCGGCTTATCATGTGCTACATCTACTCCTTCTTCATCTGGAGAAGCTAGTTTGACTGTAACTAACGCAGGTGTTTACATGGTTTCCTCCTTAAGAGGCGGAGATATTGGCAAGACTGTCTTAGGCCTTAAGGTAAAAGTTACAAATGGTAACGCTACCCTTAATCGTTTAGACGTTCAATTGTCAGATCCTGCCGCTTTCAAAATTATGCCTTGGAGAGCTATTAAATCCATGTCTTTGTATGACGGATCTACTTTATTGAAGACCGTTGATACTTCATCCATGGCAACTTGGCAAGAAGTTCTTTTTGCTAAATACTATGTCATGAGGTTCGAAGATGTTGGATTAAGCATAGCTAAAGATACTAGCAAAGTTTTGACTGTTACTGTCGACATGCTCGACACTCCAATGGTCACTGCTCCTGCCGGTCTTAATGCTTCCATCAGATTTGAGAATCCTAAATTAAGTGGTGTAGGTGGTGCTATTAATTCTATTAGAGCCACAGACTCTACTGGTTTAACTCAATACGCTGTCTATGGAACTGCTAATACTGTGAACTTAACTCAGACCACTTTAATGGCTGTGTTACAAGCTACTTCTAATACTAGCACTCCTAAAGCAGGCGTTATATTAGGCAATATTGTTGATTCTGTTTCAGACTTAGAGGTCTTTAAATTAGACGTTAAGTCACAGAACAGCGCTAGCACTATTAAGACCATTGATTTCAATGTGTCTCAGGTCTATGTTGCTGGTGGTACTTCAATGAACAATATCGCAGCTGTCAAATTATATGATGGTGGAGTCTTGGTTGCTAGCTCTTATGTAGAAGATGCTACTGCTGGTGCTTTACCTGCAGTTGCTAATCGTGCGTTAGTCGTAGGTGTGCATGCTGGCGGAGACGTTGGCTTTAATGATGATGTAGTTAGATTTGCTGACTTATCCATTGAATTAGCTAAAGATGTTATCAAGACTTTAACAGTTAAAGTAGACATTAAGCCTGTCGATGGTACAATAGTCAAAGCAGGTGATGCTATGACAATCGGATTTAGAGCAATGTCAGTTGTTGACGCCAACTATAATGCGCCTGTTTCTCCAGCTGTTGTTGCTGGTTATGCACAGACTATTTATGTTGACGCTGCTACTTTGGCTTTCTTAAGCGCATCTATCAATCCTACTAAGATGTCTACAACACCATGGAAGGAATCTGCCTCTGGTGATATTAAATTCACAGTTAGAGCTAATAACGGTGATATTTATGTCAAAAATGATGGCACTGCTATTACCGCCGCTTTGCAGACTACTGCTGGCGCTGGTATTGCTGCTCCTGGTGTCCCAGCCGTTACTACTACTATTAACGGTGGTTACTCTTCTTCAGATGCTGAAGCTGGTGCTGGTGCCGCTGCTGGTTATTATATTGTTAGAAATGGAACTACAAAGAACTTCACGTATTCTTATACCATAGAAGATTCTTTGGTAACAAAACAAGTAGTAACCGTATACAACGGTGCTAAGTTAACTGGCTTTATATGGACTACCATGGCTGCAGGAGCTTTAGTAGCTCCTCCAATTACTTTTGGTGCTAGTATGCTTAATGACTACAAGACTGACATTAAGCCTATCAACTAAAGGTATAAAGACTTTAAGCTAGCAATAGCTTAAAACACGAAAAACTGCTTTCGCTGGTTACGGAGGCAGTTTTTCATTTGCCCAGAAATCAAAAATCTGTTAATATTTTAAAAGATGAATATATCTAATTGGAAATTAAAAATATTTCTGTTTTTGTTTGCTTTTCTTTTTTTGTTTGTTTTACCTACTTACGCTGTAACAAGTAAAACTTTTTTTGTAAATTTGTATTCAGATCCTTTTGGTAGAAGTCAGATTCAAGCTAATTTAATTAGGTCTACAGGTAGAATTGAATTCTATTTGGATGATTTTTGGTATGCTAACAGATTTTCTGGGGACAAAGAAAAATTTTTACAACAAATCAATGATTTGTCTTTGAAAGCTAACTCTGAAATTTGGCCTCTTTTAAGTCAGAAATTGAATATGGATTTTAGTTTTGGACCAAGTAAAGAAAAAAAATTGATTATATTGTTGTGCCCCATCTCTCAGGATGTAGAAAGCTATATTAGAAAAGATGATGGGTATTTTAAAAAAGATTATCCTTCTTCTAACGAAGCTGGGGTGATATATTTAAGCGCTAGCTTGATATCAGATCAAACTATAGACAGATTAAGCTACTATTTAGCTCACGAATTAACACACTTAATTACCTTTGAATTAAAAGAAAAACCCAATAATGTAAAAGAAGATATTTGGTTAAATGAAGCTCGGGCAGAATACGCGGGTACTCTATTAGGATATGATCAAAACTGGCAAACATCTAATTTAAAAAGAAGGGCAACGGATTTTTTAAATTTAAAAACTTTTAGTTTGTTAAATTGGGAAAACAAACCAGAAAATTATGCTACGGTTAATTTTTTAATGCAGTATTTAGTAGGTCAATATGGCGAAAAAATATGGGTAGATACCTTAAGATCTAAGGGTATTGGCATACAATCTTTAAATGATTTTTTTAACGCTAACGGGAATAGGATTACATTTTCTAATGTTTTTACCAATTGGTTGATAGCTAGCGCTGTTAATGATTGCTCTTTAGGCAACCAATATTGTTACAGTAATCCACTTTTAAGGAATTTAGTTGTTTTTCCTGCTAATTATTATCTTCCTAGTCAAAATCTATCTTCCATGAGTATCCAAGATACCTTAAAAGTTTGGGGAGCTAAATGGCAAAAAATTGTAGGTGGTCAAGGTTCTTTAAGGTTAGAATTTACCTCGTATACTAACAAACCCGGTCAAATTTTACCTTACATCGTAATTAAACAAGATGGTAAAAAATCAATAAATTCTGTACCTCTTAGTTACAATGTAGCTAGTAAGGTAATCATCTCTGATTTTAATGGTCAAAATGCAGCTTTTGTTTTTATCCCTAACATTTTTGATGATTCTTTAAAAGAAACAAAAACTTCTAATTATTCTTATGCTTGGAATGCGGTTAACACTTCTAACGCTAGGAGCGAAGAAGAAGCTAAAAGAGCAGAACAATTGATAATAGATCAATTACAGGCAGAAGTAGATAGGTTGACTAAGATATTAGCAAATTTGATAGCTCAAAGAAGTTTATCTTGTCCTGTTTTTAACCAAGATTTGTATTATGGCTTAAAAAACAATGCTTCAGTTAATTGTTTACAGAAGTTTTTAAAAGAAAAATATCCTAATTTCTATCAAACAGACATTACAGGTAATTATTATTTTTTAACACAAATAGCTGTAACAAAATATCAGGCTTTAAAAGGTTTGCCTCAAACAGGGTATTTTGGTC
>JAPLYJ010000080.1 GCA_026395655.1 Candidatus Parcubacteria bacterium | reverse complement strand
CTCATGTCTACTGGTTCATTTTTATCTCAATATGGTGTGATTGTTTTAATTTGTTTAGCAGGCTTAATCATGGTAGTTTTGAATTATCTTAAAACTGAAGAAGGTAGAAAATTTGTAGATTATTGGCTTTTAAAAACTCCAATTTTAGGTAATATCTACAAAAATATCTTTGTAGCTCGTTTTTGTGAAACAGCTGGTACTTTAATTAAAGGAGCTATACCTTTACCTACTGCTTTTGAAGTAGCTGGCAATGCTACTGGTAATTATTTGTTTCAACAAGTAGGCTTAGAATTAGCTGAAGGTATTAGAAAAGGTGAACAAGTTAGTAAAGTTTTAGCGCGTCATCCTGAATTTTTTCCTGTTATGGTTTCTCAAATGGTAGCTGTGGGTGAAATGTCCGGACGTATAGATGAATTGTTAAACAAATCAGCTAAATATTATACCGATGAAGTAGAAAGAGCTTTTGCTACTTTATTAGATATGATCCAACCTATTTTGCTTTTAGTAATAGGTGGCATGGTCGGTCTATTGGTAGCAGCCGTACTTTTGCCTATTTACCAATTAACTCAGAATATAGGTTAAAGGTTGATTTGTTTTAAGGATTTAGTATAATTAATAAAGGTCGTAAATTGTTTTAATTTAAAAAAATATGAACAAAAAAAATAAAGGTTTTACCTTAATTGAGATGATGATTGTAATAGCTATTATTGCTATTCTATCAGGGTTAGTGTTAGGAGGACTATCTTCTGCTAGGGCCAAAGCAAGAGATTCTAGGAGAATATCTGCTCTTAAAACTTTTCAAGCTTTAGTAGAAGCGAATTATAATTCAGGTAATAATACTTATCCAGCAGGTGATGCGGCTGGCACACCAACCCTTATAAGTGGGTATGTTGAAGATAAAATAGCAAGTATAAAATATTATAGCACGACTCCTTTTGATACATATTGTATAACAGTAGATCAAGAGAAGAGGACAGCAGGTGCTGCAGATGGATGCACGCCTTGTGGCACTTGTGTTTGTACTACTGGGCTTATCTATTGCCTTTCTGGTAGCTAAAGTGTTTTGTTCTTTATGCAAAGTGTTATAATCGGTAGTTTTCTTAAATAATAAAGGTCGTAAATTGTTTAATTTAAAAAATATGAACAAAAAAAAAGGTTTTACCTTAATAGAGATGATGATTGTAATAGCTATTATTGCTATTCTATCAGGGTTAGTGTTAGGAGGACTATCTTCTGCTAGGGCTAAAGCCAGAGATTCTAGGAGAATATCTTTTCTCAAAACTGTACAGGCTTTAGTAGAATCGAATTATAACTCAGCTGATAATACTTATCCTGCACTTATAGGTGGTATATCTGGATATGTCCCAGACCCCATAGCAACAGGGTTAGTATATGTGGGTTCGGGTGCCTCATATTGTTTGGGAGTAAATCAAGAGAAGAGGACAGCAGGTGCTGCAGATGGATGTGCTCCTTGTAGTGTTTGCGTATGTGACGCGAGTCACTATTGTATAGCAGAAGGAGCAGGGGCAGGATCAATAGTAACATGGAGGTGTAATGGCGCAGGGACTGATTGTGAGCATGCAGGTACTGGTGGTTCCATCAGTGAGAACGCTTGCCATACCGACAATCCAAATTGTCATCCTTAAAGTGTTTTACTCTTTTATCTTAGGTATTATAATCGGCAGTTTTCTTAATGTAGTTATTCTGCGTGCTGAAAAGGAAGAAAAAATTACGGGACGTTCGTATTGTCCGAATTGTAAAAAGAAACTGAAGTGGTGGGAACTTATTCCTGTCTTCAGTTTTTTTATTTTAGGAGGTAAATGTTCAGAATGTAAAAAAAAGATATCATGGCAATATCCGTTAGTGGAACTTCTAACGGGAATATGTTTCGCTTTAACCTATAACCGCTTAATTCAACTATCTTTTTTTAACACTTCATTAAATGGTCCTTTTGGACTTAATTTTTGTTTGGCTGCTCTTTTTTTAGGTTTATGGTTATATTTTGTTAGTGTTTTAATTGTGATAGCTGTTTACGATTTGCGTACCTATTATATTTTAGATACTGTTTTGTATCCTGCGATTATTATCGCTTTTTTAAGTCAAACTTTGTTTTCTGTTTTAGCTTGGAAAAAATTAATACCATTCTTTGAGCAAACTGGACCTAACTTTTTAGGTTTGGGACAATATTTTTTTGGTACTTTTAATTTTCCGATAAATCTGATAATAGGAGTAGGTTTTTATTTTGTTATCTTAGGCATTTTAGCTTATGGTTCTAAAGGTAGAGCCATGGGCTATGGTGATCCTAAATTAGGTATTTTTTTGGGTGTTTTATTGTTATGGCCAGCTAGTTTGATAGCCTTACTTTTGTCTTTCTGTTTTGGTGGTTTAGTAGGTTTGATTACCATTGTTTTGAAGAAAAAAACCATGAAAAGCTATTTGCCTTTTGGACCCTTTTTAGCTTTAGCTGGCTTTATTGTTTTTCTTTTTGGTGATATAATATTAAAAGGTTATTTCAAATTGTTTAGTTAAGTAACTTTTTAATAAATATATTAGTATATGTTAGTATTATCAGAGAAAAACAAGAAAAAATCTTCTTTATTCGGCTTTACACTTATTGAGATGATGATTGTCATTGCTATCATGACTATTATTACTGGTACGGTGATAGGATTTAATAGGAATTCAGACAGAAAATTAGCTCTTTATCGAGAAGCACGCAAAGTAGCGTATTCTTTAAGGCAAGCTCAGGCTTTGGCGATGCAGGCTAAAACTGTTGGTGGTAAAAGTACTTGTGCTTGGGAAGTAAAAGTTAAAACCACAGCTTCAACATCCTATGAATTAATCGCTACTATTTGTAAAGAAGGCCCAACACCGGAAACAACAACTATTCAAGAAACTATTAATCTAGGTACAATTGCGCGATTTAGAGTTACCTCTGATACTTCAATAGTTTTTGACTCTCCTTTAGGTAGTAAATCAGGTTCGGATTTTTTTATTATAGAAAGCACAAAAGGAACTCCTACAATATCTAATACGATTAATGTTAATACCGTAGGTGATGTGAGCATACAATAAATAGATTTATAATAGGTATATGAATTTTCAGGATAAGAAAACAAAAAAAGAAGGAGGTTTTACCATTATAGAATCCATGATAGCTATTTCTATTGTACTTATTGGTATATTAAGTGCTTTGATTTTAATTATTCGTTCTTTAGCTTTGGCTCCTTTAATAGAAGACAAACTAATAGCTTCTGCTGTGGCTCAAGATTGTATTGAAAGAGTTATCCAGGTACGTAATTCTAATTATATTAGAAGTACTCTCGGGGATTCTATTCCTTGGGATGAAAGTTTTAATCAGGTAAAAGATTGTCATTGGGAGTCTGAAAATTTAAAAAGATTTTTTGCCAGTAGTACAAATCCTGGAATTGATCATATACCTTTAGATATTGTGGATGTCTCTACTAAAGAGAAAAAGATTGGATGTACTGTTTATTGGAAGACAAAAGGGACTGAATATAATTTGACAGTAACAGATAATTTATTTGATTGGGGTAAGCTCTATGATTAATATAATCAAAACAAATAAAAAAGGAGGATTTACTTTAATAGAAACAATGGTAGCTATTACTATTTTTCTAATTACCATTTTTTTAGTTACTCAAGTATATATAGAAACTATTAGAATGGAGCGTGTCGCTTATGGTTTGTTAAATAGGGATAACAGTGTGCGTTATGCGTTAGAATTAATGGCCAGAGATATACGTATGGCTAAGGCTGATTCAATATCTATTAGTGATAGTGATCTCAGTGATGCATTTTATGATGTTTTAGATATGGGGGTATATTATTCGGGTAATTCATATTCTACAGTGAAATATGAATTAAAAAATGGCAGAATAGAAAGAACAGGGGGATTTATAACTGGCGCCAATGTGATTATTTCCGAATTAAATTTTGAAAAAGATGATACTTATTATCAACCACGGATAATAATAAGTTTTAAAGCTAGTGTAGGTTCTTCTTCTATCTTTATTCAAACTTCAGTGACTCCTAGATATCCATATATAAGAGAAATACCATAATATAATCTATGATTTTATTTAAAAATACAATTCAAAAAAAATCTAATCAACCTAAAGGTCAGGTGCTTTTAATGACTGTTTTGGTTTTTGCAGCTGTTTCTGTTTTAGGTTTGATTTTAGTAGAAATGTATATTAAAGATCTGCGTTTGGCATATGGTGTTAATCAATCTACTCAAGCCATATATGCCGCAGATTCTTGCCAAGAATTATGTTTATATAAAATATTGCAGTGTGATGTTTTAGAAAAAGGAGGAGATCCATTATGGGATCCATTATGTATAGGTTTAACAAATGGTTCAGTTACTACTCCTACGGATTTTGGAGATTTTGATTCTGTTAGTAGTAACCCTAATCCTGCTTGTCAAATTAATGTATGTACAAAGGATTTACTTCAAGTTACAGGTAGAGATGGTCAAAATAGAACAAGGCGCGGTATGGAAATATATCTACCCGCGAGCTATCTTTAATCTCTAAATCGCGATAACGAGATATGACTAAACAGGAAGCCAAGGAAAGAATTGAAAAATTAAAATCAGAAATCAATCATCACAGGTATTTGTATCATGTTTTAGACAAGCAGGAGATTTCTGATGCCGCCCTAGACTCCTTGAAAAAGGAGCTTTTTGACTTAGAACAAATATATCCTGATTTAATCACTTCAGATTCTCCCACTCAAAGAGTGGCAGGAGAACCTTTGCCATATTTTAAAAAAGTGAAGCATGAAACACGTATGATTTCATTAAATGATGCTTTTACCGAACAAGATATGTTAGATTGGGAAAAAAGGGTTAAGAAGCTTTTACCTTCTGAGATATCTTTAGAATATTATGGAGAGCAGAAATTTGACGGCTTAGCTGTATCTTTGATTTACAAACAAGGTGTATTTGTTTTAGGTTCTACTCGAGGAGACGGTTTTACAGGGGAAGATGTTACTAATAATCTAAGAACAATAGAAGCTATTCCTTTAAAGATTTTAGATCAAAAAACAGTTTTAGATAATTTTAAAAAATTAGGTTTGGATAATATTCTTAAATCATGGCCAGATGTTATTGAAGTAAGGGGAGAGGTGATTTTAACTAAAAAAGAATTTAAAAGAATCAACTCTGAGCAGGAAAAACAAGGTTTACCTTTGTATGCTAACCCACGCAATGTAGCCGCTGGTTCTATTAGACAATTAGATCCTAAAATTACCTCTAAAAGAAAATTAGATTTTTACGCTTATGATTTAGTAACAGATTTAGGTCAAAAAACCCATGAACAAAAACATGTTATTTTAAAAGCTTTAGGATTTAAGACGCATGCTAATAACAAAGTATTGAAAAATTTAAAAGAAATTTTTGCTTTTCAAAAAGAAGTGGGGCAAAAAAGAGCTAATTTAGATTACGAAATAGATGGTATTGTGTTAATAGTTAATGACAATAAAACATTTCAAAATTTAGGCATGGTAGGTAAATCTTATCGCGGAGCTATTGCTTATAAGTTTTCACCAGCTGAAGCTACTACCATAGTAGAAGATGTTATTATTCAAGTAGGACGTACCGGAGTTTTAACCCCTGTAGCTGTGTTAAAACCAATAGAAGTTTCTGGTGTAGTTGTTTCTCGAGCTACCTTACATAACAAAGAAGAAATTAAAAGATTGGGATTGAAAATAGGAGACACAGTGATTGTCAGTCGTGCTGGAGATGTAATCCCCCAAGTTAATAAAGTTTTAACAAATTTAAGAACTGGAAAAGAAAAGGTTTTCCACATGCCTAATTTGTGCCCTATTTGTGAATCTAAAATAGTAGAAGATGAAAGAGGCATTTTAATGCGTTGTGTTAATAAAAATTGTTTTGCTCAAAGCAAAGAAAGACTTTATCATTTTGTCAGCCGTCAGGCATTTGATATGGTTGGTTTGGGCCCTAAGATTTTAGATCGTTTTCTAGAAGAAGGATTAATTAGAGACGCAGCTGATATTTTTGATTTAGAAGAAGGAGATATCCAAACTTTAGAAAGGTTTGGAGACAAATCAGCTATTAATATTATTGAAGCCATTTCTAAAGCTAAAAAAGTATCTTTAGATAGATTTATTTACAGTTTGGGTATCTTGCATGTAGGAGACCAAAACAGCCAAGTTATAGCTGAAAGATTATCTTGGCAGGAACAGATTAGAAGACCTTTAGATGTTTTAAAAGTAAGCCAAGGTTTTAATTTGAATGATTGGTCTGCTTTAAAAGATTTTGGACCTAAAATAGCTCAAAGTTTGTATCAATATTTTCAAAATGCAAAAAATCAAGATTTTATCAAACGCTTGGATCAGGCAGGTATAGAAATTAAAAAATTCTCTCAGCGTGAAAATTTGAAATTTAAAGATTTAAATTTTGTTTTTACCGGTACGTTAAATAATCTTTCTCGGGAAAAAGCCAAAGAAAGAGTTAAAACCCTCTCGGGTCATGTTTCTGAATCTGTATCTAGTCAGACTGATTATTTAGTAGCAGGGGACAATCCTGGTTCTAAATATGAACAAGCTAAAAAGTTAAATGTAAAAATTATCAGCGAACAGGAATTTTTAAAGATGGCTGAATTATAATTTTCATTTGAAGAAAACAAATTTTTGTATTAAAATATCAATATGGATATAGATAAAAAACAAATAGAGCATTTGCTTTCTTTAGCTCGCATTCATATTTCAGAAAAAGAAGAAAAAAAGATTGGTCAAGATTTGAGCCAGATTTTAAATTACATTAATCAGTTAAATGAAGTAGATACTGAAAATGTTGAACCTATGGCTGGAGGGTCATTGTTGAATAATGTATCATGTGAAGATAAAAGGAATTTATCAGAAAATGATTCTTTAAAATTGATTCAAGCTGCACCTAAAAATGATGGTCAATATATTATTGTACCTCCTATTTTTTAATTAAAATGATTACAGAAATATCAAAACAATTAAATCAAAAAGAAATTTCTGCCAGAGATTTGGTTCAGAAGTATCTTAATAATATTGAATCTAAAGACACAGATATTCAAGCGTATTTAAGTGTTTTTAAAGAAGAAGCTTTGAACCAAGCTCAAGAGATTGATAAGAGACGCAATAAAAAAGAATCTTTGTCTCCATTAGCAGGCATTCCTTTTG
>JAPLYJ010000082.1 GCA_026395655.1 Candidatus Parcubacteria bacterium | reverse complement strand
TACACCTAAATTAGGGTCTAAAGTAGTAAAAGGATAGTTAGCTACCTTGCTTTTAGCATTGGTTAATCTATTTAACAAACTAGATTTTCCTACATTAGGTAGCCCAATAAAACCAATGTCTGCAATTAATTTAAGTTCTAATCTTAAATCCCAACCTTCACCCGGTAAACCTTCTTGAAATTGAGTAGGGCTAGTATTAATTGATGACCTAAATTTAAGATTACCCTTACCTCCCCGACCACCTTTAGCCACTATCTCACGTTGATCAATATTGATAATTTCAAATTCTTTACCAGTAGATAGATTGTGTACCAAGGTACCTACCGGTACTTTTAAAATTAAATTCTCACCATTAAAACCATCATTAAATTGATTTTTACCATTTTCCCCATTTTGAGCAAATAATTCTTTTTTATATCTAAATTGATTAAGTATGCCTAAATCAGAAACACCTTGTAAAAAAATACTACCTCCATTGCCGCCATCAGCACCAGTAGGTCCTAAACTCATTATATTCTTATTAAAAGACACGGCTCCTCTACCGCCATCTCCTGCTTTAATTTTAATTGTAACGTCATCTATTAACATATTATTAATATAGCATATCAAACGCTATTAGTCATTATAAAAAAATCAGACCCATTGCTGAGTCTGATTTATATCAACTTGATTTCTCAAATTAATTCTTAAATGCGGGTTACGTTAGTAGCGTTAGGACCTTTTGGAGAATCAGTCTTCTCAAAAGATACCTTGTCGCCTACTTTTAACTCTGCGAAACTTACGCCTTTAAGCTCATTACCGTGAAAAAATAAATCTTTTTCTTCACCTTCTATGGTAATGAATCCGAATCCCTTATCAGTAAGGGTTTTGATTGTTCCTTCCATGTTATAAAGTTGCTTTAATTGATGTTTTAAGGTTTTACCCTAAAGTTTAGTTTTCCGAGAAACTCGACTATATTTCGCATGACAACTACCTTGTACAAACGATACTAACATAAATATACTAATTAGTCAATCAAAAAACCTAATATGGAGTACAACTAGTAGCTACCACATCTTCTAAGCCTTCTGCATTACCAAACAATTGATTAAGCAATTTATCACTTAAGGCTTCGCTGGGGAACAAACAATCTACACCGCTACCGCCTACATCTAACTTATAATGACATTTGCCATTTTCTATCCCCAAAATAGAAGCTGTAAATGTCTGCGATGGATCTGCACCTTGACCAACAATTTGGTTAACTTTGCAAGCAACAAAATCCTGTAAGAAAGTTTCGCTATTGCTATTTACAGTAGCGTTTTCGTTAACAGGTTCTGTAGTAGGAGCTGTTGTTTGTTTACCAGTAAAAACCATAGTAAAAAGTACAATACCTAAAACTATAACCACAGCTATCAAAATCAACAATGTTTTATTTTTCATATATTAATTATATTAATAATTTAAATCGACCTATGTATATTATATCAAAAAAATTAAAAAGGGGGAAGCCTTAGCTTCCCCATGATATTAAATCGTCCAAGGCAAAGAAATTGTCACTTTTGTTCCTTTGCCTAATTCGCTTTGAAATAGTAAAACCCCTCCGTGGGATTCTACTATTTTTTTTGTCACAAAGAGCCCCAATCCCGTACCTGGAACTCCCTTTTTTTGCGCTGACCGACCTCGTGAAAATGGCATAAACAAAAATTTTTGTTCTTCTTCATCAATACCATTTCCATGATCAGTGATTTTTATATTAAGTTTTTCTCCTTTCATTTCCATTCGAAGATCCACAATGACCTTCTCGCCACGAGGAGAAAACTTAATGGCGTTAGTAAGTAAATTTTCAATTGCTCTTCCTATTGCCTCATCGTCGACTAATCCCAAAGGCAGAGATTCATGTCGTAATTTTATCTCTATCCCAGCCATACGTGCGACTGGTTCTACATCAGCTATAACACGCGACACTATTTTTATTGAATCACATAAAGTCAGAACCAACGGCATATCTTTATCACCGCGTTGACTATCAACAAGATTGTTAATCATCTTGTCCAGTCTTCTTAAATTCCGTAACCATAATGCCTTATATTCCTCAAATTTATTTGGAGATTTCAGCATCATTTCCGATGCCTGGCCCAAAATCATCAAAGGGGTTTTCATTTCATGAGAAACAGCAAACAGAATCTCTGCACGTGCATCCTGAATGCGTTTCTGGAAATTTTTCAATTCTGTTATATCACGAGAAATACATAACAGGGACTCTATAACCCCAGCATTATACTCTGGAATTATCTCAGTGAAATAATACTTTGTCCCAGACGAAGAAGGGAAATTTTGTTCAACTGTTTGCACTTTTCCCATTTCCATTGCCTCCAATAAAGAGGTATTCACAAACTCGGCATTCTGTCGTAATTCGTGCCCTTGAGGAATAATATCCAGAAGAGACTTTCCAATTAGTCCAGATGACATGCCAAATTGTTTTTCAACTGCTAAATTGTAATACATATAACGCAAATTTGTATCGAAACGCACAATCATATCAGTAGCATGCTCCACTATTGTAGAAAAATCTCTATCCTTTTTTCGCAAGATTTCTTCTGTTTGTTTACGCTTGGAAATATCTCCAAACGTTTCTACAACGCCAATGAAAATCCCAGCATTATCATATGCCGGATATGCATTAACGTTAAGCCAAGTAATGGAACCATCTAAAGCTCTCAATCTCATTTCCATATTCTTGACAATTTTTCTTTCTTTTAACGCTACGGTATTTCCAAATGATATTGGCATCCCTCTACTGTCTAGAGCATTCCATTTTGGGTCATCGTACTCTACTCCTTCAATTTCTGATAGAGCAAGCTTCAAAATACACTCTGCCGCAGAATTAGCATAACTGATTTTACCGCTGGGGGTAATAAAAATTATCCCCTCTTCGATATGCCCTAATATATTCTTTAAAAAGCCAGCTCCGTTCATCTCTATCTCCTCTTTCTAATTTTAAATTTTTAAAGAACTTGTTCATAACAATACATATTTTTCAATATTTTGTCAAAAAATTATAAAATCTATCATATATTAAAAATACAATTAAAATACCAGATTAACATTGTTAATCTGGTATTTTTTAAACAACTATATGCTTTAGATAAGAGGCTGACTCTTTATCACGCAATCGTTAAAAGTTGTTTCACTACCTTCTGTAACAAAAGCCGTATCGCCTTTATTCCAAAAAACAAATGATTCATCGGCATTTGCATAACGAGCACCTGAAGCTGAAATAGCCTGAGGTAATGTCATTGTGCGGCCATCATTTAAT
>JAPLYJ010000048.1 GCA_026395655.1 Candidatus Parcubacteria bacterium | reverse complement strand
TTGGTTTGATTGGCCAAAAAGTATTAAAATGCCAGTTAATGGGTTTAAATTGTCTCAAAAATTAATTGGTAAAAAGATTTTACGTATAGAACGAAAAGGAAAAAATATTTTATTTTTCTTATCAGATGATTTAATCCTTTTAATTCATTTAAAACTCACGGGTCATTTGATTTATGGACGCTGGCAATATCAGAAAAAACATTGGATGCCTGATTCTGAAATTAAGCATCTTTCTGACCCAGACAACAGATTCATCCATTTCATGATATCTTTTACCAATAGCAAGATGTTAGCTCTCTCAGATATGCGTAAGTTTGCTAAGATTATGCTTTTTGATTTTAAAAAGATAAATCAGATAGAAGATTTAAACATTTTAGGTAAAGATCCGTTAAGCAAGGATTTTTCTTTAACATATTTACAAAATTTAATTGATTTAGTTAAAAAGAAAAAATTAAAAACAAATATCAAGCAATTTTTGTTAGATCAAAGAAAGATATCGGGCATTGGTAATATATATTCTGATGAGATTTTGTATGCTTCTAAAATTCATCCTCTTAAAAAGGTATTTGATTTAAATGACAAAGAAATTAAAAATATATATATAAATATTTTAAAAATTCTTAAAAAAGCCGTGGAAGAAGGTGGATCAACTGTAGGTTTTGGAGATTACAGAGATTTAGAAGGGAAAAAAGGTAATTATGCTTCTCATCTTTTGATATATGGCAAATTAGGTCAAAAATGTTTAAAATGTAAGGGTATAATTAAAAAAACAAAAATAGGTAGTCGTTCCAGCTATTTTTGTCCTAAATGTCAAAAAATATGATTATTGCTATTTGCGGAGAAGACAACTTTAGGTCTTTTGAAAGATTAAAAGAATTAAAAAAAGAATATCAAAAAAACGATTTTCGTGTTTTTGTTTTTGATTTTTCCAAAAGTTCTTTAGAGGAAAATAGCTGGGAAAACTTAAAAACAATGTTTTTTAATAGGGGATTATTTGAAGAAAAGAAATTAATAATTGTAGAAGATCTAATAGATACGAGTTTTAAAGACAAGGTTAAAGAATTATCTGATATTTTAAAAAAGAATAATGAGGTTGAAGAAAAAAATATAGCCATTGTTTTTTATGAGAGAGATACTCTTAAAAAGAGTGTTTTACCTGCTTGGTTGTCTAAAAACATTAAGGCTAATGAGGAATTTAAAATTTTAAAAGGTAATGATTTAATTAAATACGTAAAAGATTGTGAACAAAAGTTAGATGTTAAGTTTTCTCCTGAAGCTAGAACAGCATTACTGATGGGTGCAGAATCAGATGTTTCTTTGATTAATAACGTATTACAGAAAGCTTCCCTTTTACAATTAAAACAAGTAAATGTTTCTGATTTAGCAGAAATCTTTAAAGGTAAATGGAATATTCGCATTTTTGATTTATTAGATTCTTTGGTTGAATCTCAAGTTAAACGTAGTTTGTCTTTGATTGATCAATTGATTTTAGATGGCTCTGATCCTATTTTTGATATCTTCCCCATGATTATTTTTCAAGCAAGAAATCTATTAATGGTCAAAAGCGAACCAGAAAAAGGTACTTTGGGTTTGAATCCTTTTGTTTATAAAAAAGCTAAGATAGCTAGTTTTAAATTTTCTTTATCCGAATTAAAAACATTATATCGCTTGCTTTCCCAATATGATTTTCAGATTAAAACAGGGAAGATACAGCCCCGTTTGGCTATAGAATTGATAGCTATACAATTTACTAAAAAATCCCTTTGAAAGATGCTATCTAAAAACTCAGTAAAAATCTTGAGCTTTTAAATAACTTCTGGACGATGGTTTTTTGAAATTG
>JAPLYJ010000076.1 GCA_026395655.1 Candidatus Parcubacteria bacterium | reverse complement strand
TAACAATCATCTTTATATGCTTGATCCCGTATCTTATCGCAGAGAGATAAGTCTTGTTCAGTAGAAGCAATATTTAAATAACAATAATCTTTTGAAACTTGATTTTGTGTTTTATCACAAATAGATAAATCTTGTTTAGCAATGGCAACATTAGAGTAACAATCATCTTTTCTCAATTGATCCTGGATCTTGTCGCAAATAGGTAAATCTTTTTTAACATAGGCAATATCTGAATAACAATAATCTTTTGTTTCTTGAAGTTGTATTTTGTCACAAACAGATAAATTTTGTTTAACGTTAGCCAGATTAAAATAACAGCTATCTCTTCCGTTTGAATCCTGGATCTTGCCGCAAATAGATAAATCTTTTTTAGCAGAAGCAACCCTGGAATAACACTGATCTTTTGTTTCTTGAATCTGTATTTTGTCGCAAATAGATAAGTTTTGTTTGATTGTTGCGATTTCACTATAGCAAGCTTCTACCGTACTTGGATCTTCCATATTTTTACAATTTCTCTCATCTATATTTTCGTTAGCAATCTTAGATGATTTATTTTCAAAATATACATATCCGCCAATACCACCTATTAAGATGACAGCCACTATGATGATACCTATAATTTTACCAATACCTTTGCTCATATTTTTGATATTTTAATTGTTGTGCTTATTATATCAAAAAACCACTCCAATTCAAATTTTTCTTTTTTACCTTACTTAGTAAGTGTAACATATGTATCTGAACCTTACGCACACGGTATCAACTTATTAAAATAATAAATTTATAACAAAATTTTTCTGGGCAGAGATTCTATTTTTGAAAAATAAACAAATGCTCATGCATAATTAACAAAAAATTTGATTCTTTAGACTTATTTACCCAAAAACCTGTAGCCGTACAATTAAACTGCCTTTTAATAATATCTTCTTTTAATTGAAAACCAATTTTTAAAAATCTTTCCATTACTTTAAACGCAAGGGGTTGATACATTTTATTACGTCTTGTATCACCTATCAAAATAGCACAAAATTTTCCCGGTTTTAAAACTCTAAAAAGTTCCTTTGCAACTTTCTCTATCTCACTAACAAAAGTATCTATATTGTGTATCCCAGACAAATCTTCTTTAATCTTACCATCACTATATTTTATAATGTCTACATAGGGTGGATGCGTGAGTACAAAATCTATTTCATTATTTTTGATAAAACTCATATCCCTAGCATCACATTTCACTATCCGTTGTTTTGCTTTATTTTCAACTTCAAATTCTAAAGACTTTTTTGTTCTTTCTAATGCTTTTTCGTTTATATCAATACAAGTAATATGGCGATTTAATATCTTCGCTTCTATGGCTGTAGTCCCACCGCCAATCATGCAATCTAGAAGATGATCTTTTTCTTTCGAATATCTAAGAATTAAATTTCTCACTACTTCAGGAGCCCAATTACCAGGCCAATCAGATTTATGCGTAGCCCAATTACCGCGTCTAGGAAAAGCCCAAACAGTAGTGCATTCCATCTCAAAATTATCAGGATTGAGTTTTAAATCTTTATTATTCATTCCAACAGCCTTCTTTAAAGCCAATCTTTGTTAAAATATCGGTAAAAGCAACATATTCGATATCACGTTCTTTATAAAAAGCTAAACTCTCTTTTAATTCTGGAGTTTGATTATTCTTATCTAACAAATCACCAAAAGCAAATTTTTCTCGTGCTTCATACTCCTGATATCCAACTAAAACAATTTGTAGTGGTTTTTCATATAAACGCGGTAATTCTCCGTATTTTAAAGGAACTCCAAGTATTTTTTCACCAGCAGTTCCTGGAGTGCACCAACTCCTTCCCTTTACTTCATAAACATATTTATCACATTCTAAATCTGGATCATATTTCTTATTTCTAAGGGAACTTTTTTTAGGTTTAGTTCTTCTAACATTTTCCCTACCAAGCTCAATAAGTGCTTCTCTAACTAAATCTTGACAAAGTACTGTTGTCCACTGCTTGCCATCTTTCGTTTACTAAATCTTGACAAAGTACTGTTGTCCACTGCTTGCCATCTTTCGTTTGGATTACTTTATTACCCCATTCTTTTTCTATTTCCTTAGGTTCTTTTAATTTTTTTCCATCTTCTGTATTTTTTAAAGAAATATCAGTAATACCTTCGTAGCACCATTTGATAACTTCTGGATTATTAAGTAATTTCAGATTATTTTTTTTCATATTATTTATTTTGTATATCTGTAACCCTCATACATTAATAATTAATTATCAACACTTCTGTAATTTTTCCTCTTTTAGAAGCATCGGAGTTAATCGCACGACCAGCTTGTACTTTTGTAATACGAACGCCTTTATAACCAGAATAAATTTTATTTATGAAAGGTGTATCAGAATTTGAAAGCATAACAAAACAACCTCTTTTATTGAGCTTCAAAAAAGTATCACGAAGTTCTATTTGCTCTTTATCTAAGAAAGTTTCTTTCGTATAGGAAGTAAATAACGCTGTTTTACTAATTGGATAATAAGGAGGGTCAAAATATATAAAATCTCCTTTCTTTGCGCTCTTTAAAACTTCTTTGTAATCTTGTTTTTTAATCTCAACATATTTGAGAGCTTTTGATATTTTTCTTAAATTAATTTCATCACAAATTAAAGGATTCTTGTTCCCCGCAAAAGGAACATTAAATTCTCCTTTTGAATTAACTCTATATAAACCATTAAAACAAGTCCTATTTAAATATATAAAACGAGAAGCTATTTCTACATCTGTTAATTTTTCTACCTTTTTAGATCTTATTTTTAAAAAATATTCTTTTGTATTTTTATGTTTTTT